>JAKAEG010000365.1 GCA_021819985.1 Nitrospirota bacterium
CTCATCGGGAGGAAAATATGAAAGTCAAGGACCTTCTTAAGTCCAAGGGGCAGGGGATAATTTCGATGGACATCAGCGCAACCGTCGAGGATGCCGTAAAGGCCATGAACTCCAGAAAGATAAGCTCCCTAGTTGTGACGGAAGACGGCAACCCGGCTGGAATATTCACCGAAAGAGACGTCATAAAGTGCTATGTAGCCTCCGGCGGCAGGAGCTTCCGTGATATAAGCCTTAAACAGGCCATGACCCGCGATATTATCGTGGCCGAGGCCGGTGAGGACCTGAACGCAACAATGGCGGTCATGATACAGGAAAACATCAGGCATCTGCCGGTTACCGCCGACGGGGTATTGATCGGGATGCTTTCAGCAAGGGATGTCATCCAGGCCCACATAGGGAAGCTCAAGGCCGAGATACACCATCTAAAAGACTACATCGCGGGATCATAGACCGGGCTTTCCGGCCCCCATCCAATTCCCCCCTTCTAGCCTCAGCCCTCCGCTCTCTGTATAATGGGGCATGGAAAAGGCCATAAAAAAAGGCGCCCTGCAAAAATACTTTCAGTCCATTGATTTTGAAAAAAAGAAAAAGATCCTCGAAATGAAATCCCTGGGCAGAGGGGCGCATGGCGAGGGCTGGTTGATCCGCGCGCAGGGCCCTTCCGGTCAGGAAGAGTTCGTCATAAAGACCGTGAGGGGCTCCGGGCTGGGGCACGATTACCCCTCGGACCGCGCGGGCATGTTCCTTTTGGCCCTTGACACCTATAATTGCCTGCCGGACCATGTAAAAGCGCTCGAAGTCCTCGGTGTCCGGCCTGACGGTTCCATTCAACCCATAGGAGGCGGGAAGGAGTACTACCTCCTTATGAGAAAGGCGGATGGGAAAAACTATTTCGAGGACCTTGATCGGCTTGCCCAAAAAGAGAGGCTGGACACACGCGGCCGCCTGAAGATAGACAGCCTGGCCTCCGTGCTTGCAAACATCCATTCATTAAAAAAGGCGTCAAAGGACCTTTATTTCAGGAAGCTGAGGGACATAATAGGACACGGGGAATGTCTTATGGGGGTGTTCGATACCTATCCACGGGGCGTGATGACGCCGGAAGAGATGGCCTCGATAGAAAAAAAATGCATAGACTGGCGTGCCAGGCTCAAATCCGGTACTTTTTACAAAAGGCTTTGCCGGATCCACGGGGATTTTCATCCGGGCAATATCCTGTTTCATGAGAGTGCCGGCCCGGCGCTTACGCTCCTGGACAGAAGCCGCGGCCCCTGGGGGGAAGCAGCCGATGATCTGACCGCGCTTTCGATCAATTACATCTTCTATTCCGTCCAAAGGCATGGAGATGTCCGGGGGGCCTGTCTGGAGGCGCTGAAGCTCTTTTTCAAAAGGTATATGGAGCTGACGAGGGATGATTCCGTTTTGGGCATTGTCGCGCCTTTTTTTGCCTTCAGGGGGGCGGTCGTGGCAAACCCTGTGTTCTATCCCCTTTTGGGGCGTGAGGAAAGAAAACTCATCTTCCGTTTCATGCATGGGGTGCTGGATTCCCCGGTTTTCGATCCGGCAAAAGTAAACGACTATATCTCTTCATAGTAAATTCATAATTTTGTTTTACTTTTGATAAGATTCTTATAGTCAGGCAAATCGTTCGAAATAAATTACATTTTGCGGAAAAAACAAAGGAGGTCTTTGAAGTGAAATCCAGAACTAAATATATTATCGCAGGCACAAGTCTGATCATAATGGGACTTATAGCGGGCCTGGTCTTGTCTTCCACCCTGGGCATAAACACGGTAAGTTACAGCCAGGAATACAAGGTCTCGGAGAAGGCGGTGCAGACATTAACCCAGGTGAGCGACGCCATGGCGGAACTCGCAGCGGCTGTAAAGCCCTCCGTCGTCAATATATCGACCGTAAGCGTCGTCAAGACGCCGGGGGTCCAAAACCCCTTTTTTAACGATCCTTTCTTCAGGCAATTTTTCGGCAATCAGTTCCAGCAGCCAAAAGAGCAGAAACAGATGAGCCTGGGTTCTGGGGTCATAGTCGATCCAAACGGCATAATACTGACCAATAACCATGTGGTCAAAGGCGCGCAGAAGATAACCGTAACGATCAACCAGACCACTTACAGTGGCAAGGTCATGGGTTCTGACGCGAAGACGGACCTCGCGGTAGTCAAGATAGACGCCACCGGGTTGCCTGCCATCAAATGGGGAGATTCCGACAAGTTGAGGGCGGGCGACACCGTCCTTGCCATTGGAAGCCCGTTTGGCCTGACCCAGACGGTCACCTCCGGAATAGTGAGCGCGGTTGGCAGGGCCAACGTCGGCATAGCCGATTATGAGGACTTCATCCAGACTGACGCAGCCATAAACCCGGGCAACTCCGGCGGGGCACTGGTAAACGCAAGGGGCGAGCTGGTCGGCATAAACACCGCAATCTTCAGCACGACCGGCGGCTACGAGGGAATAGGCTTTGCCATCCCGAGCGATATGGCCAGGCAGGTCATGGACGAACTCATAAAAACAGGCCACGTGGTGCGCGGATGGCTTGGGGTATGGATACAGCCGGTCAACACGGCGCTTGAAAAACAGTTTGGTTTGAAGAACACGCAAGGGGCCCTGGTCTCGGATTTTGTTGAGGGCAGCCCGGCCCAGAAGGCCGGAATG
>JAKAEG010000366.1 GCA_021819985.1 Nitrospirota bacterium
ACGAATATTATTTTGAGAACCTTGGAAAGGAAGGCAAGCCCGGGCCGGCCGGCGAACTCGCAAAAAAATTAAGCGCGGAGTTCGGGAGCGTTGAGGCCTGGGAAAAGGATTTCCGCGCCTCGGGCGCAATGAGGGGCATCGGCTGGGTGGTCCTGTACCAGGACACGCAGAGCGGAAGGCTTATTAATTTCTGGATAAACGAGCACGATGCCGGGCATCCCGCGGGATGCAGCCCCATCCTTGTGATGGACGTCTTTGAGCATGCTTACATGCTTGACTACGGCCTTAAGAGAGCGGATTATATTGAGACATTCTTTAAAAATATAAACTGGGGGCAAACCGAAGGGAGACTGAAATAATGATGCCCGAAATGACAAAAACGGAAAAGGACCTTAAAGAGGCGTTCGCCGGAGAGTCCCAGGCCTTCATCAAATACACCATATTCGCCAGGAAGGCGGACGCGGAGGGGTTCAAGCAGGTCGCAAAACTGTTCCGGGCGGCGGCCGAGGCCGAGGCCATCCATGCGCATAATCATTTAAAGGCTTTAAGCGCGGTAAAAAGCACAAAAGAAAATCTTGAAGAGGCCATCGGGGGCGAGACTTACGAATTCACGAAGATGTACCCCGCGATGATAGCAGACGCGCAGGCCGAAGACAACAAAACCGCCCTGCGCAGTTTCAACTACGCCAACGACACGGAAAAAGGCCATGCGGAATTTTACAGGAAGGCACTCGAAGAACTTGGCGCAAACCGGCAGACGGATTATTACGTATGCGACGTATGCGGGTTCACCGCCGAATCCGAAATGGATGAATGCCCGGTGTGCAAGGCCAAAAAAAAGGCGTTCAGAAAAATAGACTAAGGGCTGATTTTTAAACGGTGTAATCTTAGTGGGGATGCCACCTTTCCGGGGGCGTCCCCGTTTTTTTATTAACCCGTCGATTAAGGGGCGGGGCTGATTCTGGACAAGCCGGAATGACAAAAAAATCAAGGGCGGGATCCGGGTTTCCTCTTGCAGAGTATTCCGCCATGTGGCAAGTTGTAAATAACTGTGGAGAACAAACCGGAATGAACAAAGGCCCATCGGGACCGGACCAGAGATCAAAAACACCTTCAGGCACTGTCGAACGCGCAACGCATGTCCTTGGAGACGGCCGGGGGAAAAACCGTTTTGCGCGCCTGCTGCCGTTTCTGGGGCCCGCATTCATAGCCAGTGTGGCCTATGTGGACCCAGGGAACTTCGCAACCAATATCCAGGGCGGCGCGAAGTTCGGATATATGCTTATCTGGGTGATACTGGCAAGCAACCTGATGGCCATGCTGATACAGACGCTATCTGCAAAACTGGGGATTGCCACGGGAATGAACCTGGCGGAGCATTGCCGCCAAAATTTTTCCAAACCGGTGGTCCTTCTGATGTGGGCGCTGATGGAAGTAGTGGCCATGGCGACCGACCTGGCAGAGTTTCTTGGGGCCGCCCTCGGGTTCAACATGCTTCTGGGAGTCCCTCTTATGGCTGGGGCCGCCCTTACCGCTATTGCCACTCTGCTCATTCTGGGCCTGGAACGTTATGGTTTCCGCCCCCTGGAAATAGTCATCTCTTCGATGGTGGGCATAATAGCCTTGTGTTACCTGGTCGAGACCGTTTTAGTCAGGCCCGATTGGGGGCAGATCGCATATCATTCAGTAGTTCCGGCCTTCTCCGGCGCCGAAAGCGTTATTCTGGCAACCGGCATCCTCGGGGCCACCGTAATGCCGCATGCTATCTTTTTACATTCGGCGCTCACCCAGGGACGCATAGTAGTAAGGGACAACGCAAGGCTTAAAAAACTGTACCGTTTCGAGATAGCGGATGTCGTCATCGCCATGGGCATCGCCAGCCTCGTCAATGCGGCGATGCTTATCATGGCGGCAGCCACATTCCATAAAGCGGGCCTCTCGCAAATAGCCACCCTGGAAGAGGCCCACCGGACGCTTCAGCCGCTTCTGGGCAAGGCCGCAAAATGGATATTCGCTGTATCTCTGCTGGTCTCCGGGTTGTCTTCATCGACGGTGGGCACAAGCGCGGGCCAGATCATCATGCAGGGGTTCCTCAAGCGCCGCATTCCCGTTTGGACAAGGAGGATAGTGACCATGCTGCCTTCCATTGCGGTGATCGGCATCGGGCTGGACCCTACCCGCACGCTTGTTATCAGCCAGGTGGTGCTCAGTTTCGGGCTGCCTTTTGCCCTCGTTCCATTAATAATGTTTACGCGGAGGAAAGACCTGATGGGGGTGCTCGCAAATAAAAAGATCACCAGTTTTTTGGCGGGAATGGCCGCGGCCCTCATTTTGGCGCTGAATGTATACCTTTTATATGCTACGTTTTTAAATTTCAAGGAGTGAAAATAAACTAAAATGAAAAGTTTGTTCAAACACATATTGGTCCCGCTTGACGGCTCCGGACTGGCTGAGTCGGCGCTGCCCGCGGCAGCTTATCTGTCCTCAAAACTGAACGCCAGGGTAACTCTTTTTCATGTAATAGAAAAAGACGCTCCAGGTGAAATTCACGGCCAGCGCCATTTAAGGGATGCAGGCGAGGCGGAGAGATATCTCCGGGAGGTCTCAACGAGGACCTTTCCGCCTGGCACCCGGGTCGATCTGCATGTGCACACGGACGAGGCGGA
>JAKAEG010000058.1 GCA_021819985.1 Nitrospirota bacterium
TATCCGCCGCCCTGGGCGATATAGCCCGTGCCCGCGGCATGACGGACATCGCCCGAGAGGCGGGCTTGGGACGGGAAAGTCTTTATAAAGCTCTTTCCCCGGAAGGCAATCCCGAATTCGCTACTGTGCTAAAGGTTTTACGAGCGCTGGGACTGACATTGCATGTTAAAGCGGCCCACAGATAAACCGAAATCTGTTACCATGGATAATAGGCGCTGACCCTATTTTCCACGTTTTCCCTTTTGACACCACTATTGCCAGAATCTATGCCCGGCTGTGGGCGGCATTGGCCTCCAGGGGCGCTGTTGTCGGAAGCCATGACCTTATTATCGCCGCCACTGCGATTTCGATGGACTATTCGGTTGTCACCGCCAATATGCGGGACTTTGAAAAAATCGAAGGGCTGCGCATTGAGAAATTTTAAACGGTCCCGTTATTAGCCCGCACAAAACCGAAAGAGCAATTTTTTGATTTAGGCAGCGGGTCGCGTCCGGCTGCTGGAATATGGCGGAGAGGCAGGGATTCGAACCCTGGGTGGGGTTGCCCCCACAACGGTTTTCGAGACCGTCCCGTTCAACCGCTCCGGCACCTCTCCGAGCGAGATTAATTATAACCCAGATCGCGGCGATAAGCGATATTATTCGCCGCCTTGTTGCCGCCTTTTCGCCCCGAAGAACGCCCTTAGAATCTCCGCGCACTCCGGACCGAGCACGCCCGATACCACTTTCACCCTGTGATTGAGCCTCTCGTCCCTTACGATATCAAAAAGGCTCCCGGCCGCGCCGCCCTTTGCATCAGGACAGCCGTAAACAAGCCCTTCCAGCCTCGCGTTCACCATGGCTCCGGCGCACATCGGGCAGGGTTCCTTGGTCACGTAGAGGGTCGCGCCGGCAAGCCTCCAGGAGCCGGTTTTTCTGGCGCCCTCCCTCAAGGCGAGGATTTCCGCATGGGCAGTCGGATCGTTTTCATTTTCACGCCTGTTGTGCGCGCTGGCGATGACCTCTCCGCCCGCCACGAGGACAGCCCCGACCGGCACCTCTCCCTCCCTCAAGGCGTTTTTGGCTTCCTCTACGGCGAGCCGCATGAAGCCGGTGATGGTTTCTTCATCAAAACACATGACTTTTTTTAAAACACTCCCTCGCCCTCGAAGCTCTCCCCCTCAGGGAGAGGGCTTTACGCATTACGAGTCTTATGAAAATACCCACGGACGTGCGCGGACTGTTCCCGGCGGCGTGGCCGGCGTGGTTGCGCGGGGCGGTATTTTAGAGATAGGAGAGCCAGCGCTCGTGCTTCCTGCTTTTGCCCTTTACAGCCTGGAAGAAAGCGTCCTGGAGTTTTTTGGTGACGGGGCCGGGCTTTCCCTGGCCGACGGTCCTTCCATCCAGTTCCTTTACAGGGGTGACTTCGGCGGCCGTGCCTGTCAGGAAGGCCTCGTCGGCGATATAGACCTCGTCCCTTGTGAACCGCTCTTCACGCACCTCGTAGCCCGACTCCTTCGCAAGCTCCATGATGGTATTTCTTGTTATGCCCTCCAGTATGGAGGTAAGCGGGGTGGTCTTTATCACGCCGCCGCGGACGATGAATATGTTCGCCCCCGTGGCCTCGGAGACGTAGCCTTCGGTGTCCAGCAGAATGGCCTCGTCATAGCCCAGAGCGACGGCCTCCTGCTTGGCCAGTTGAGAGTTCACGTAGTATCCGCTCACCTTGGCCATGGACATGTTTGAATTGACATGCCCCCTTATGAACGATGAGGTCTTCGCCCTTATGCCGTTTTTAAGCCCGTCTTCGCCCAGATACGCGCCCCAGGGCCAGACGGCAATCGACACGTTGATGGAGCTGCCCGCCGAGGAGACGCCCATTACCCCGTAGCCTATATAGGCCAGCGGCCTTATGTAGCACTCCTTCATCCGGTTGGCCTTCACGGTCTTCAGTATGGCCTCTGTAATCTCCTCCCGGCTGTGGGGTATCTCCATGTTAAAGATGTGCGCGGAATCGAAGAACCTCTTTACATGCTCGTTCAGCCTGAAGATGGCCGGGCCTTTTTTGCAGTTGTAACAGCGTATGCCCTCGAAGATGGCAAGCCCGTAGTGGAGCGAATGGGTGAGCACGTGCACCTTGGCGTCGTCCCAGGCGACAAGCTTCCCGTCCATCCAGATTTTATCGGTTTTTTCGATCATCGCCGTCTATTCTAAAACATGGGGAGGGGATTCATCAATATGGAACCTATCTCAAAATCGCTTCCGGCTGTCCCGCCACGGCGGGACTGAAATCGCGGGCATACCGGCGTCATCAAGTGAAAATCGTCCTCAATCCCGCCTTGGCGGGACTGCGCCTCCGGGCGATTTCCCCTTTCTTTCTTGTCTGCCACGATTTCCTCTCTCTTTCGCTTCAAAATCAATTTTGAGATAGGTTCCCGGTCTTTACATCTTTTCCGGCGCGGCCACCCCGAGCAGCCGGAGCCCGTCTTTGAGCACCAGCCCCACGCCCATGCAAAGCGAAAGACGGGCAAGCGAGAGTTCACGCTCATCCGCCAGTATGCGGTGCCGGTTGTAATAGGGATGGAACATGCCCGCCAGCTCCTGGAGGTAGTACGTGATCCTGTGGGGCTCCCGCGCCTGTACGGCGGCTTCCAGGGCAGCCGGGTAGAGCAGGATTTTCTTTATAAGGCGGGTCTCTTCGGGCTCCGAAAGAGGCGACAGGCCGGCCCTGCCCAGGCTGTCCGAATCAACCGTGAAACCTTTTTCCGCGGCGTTTCTGAATATGCTGTTGATCCGCGCGTTCGCGTACTGGACGTAGTAGACGGGGTTTTCGGCCGAGGCGGCCTTTGCGACCTCCAGATCGAAATCCAGATGGCTGTCGGCCTTCCTGGTAAGGAAGATGAACTTCGTGGTGTCCGCGCCGACCTCTTCGATGACCTCCCTCAACGTCACAAACTCCCCGGCCCGCTTGGACATCTGAACCGGTTTCCCGCCCCGGAGGAGAGAGACTATCTGGACCAGGAGCACCTTCAGCCTCTCCTTCTCGTAGCCAAGCGCCTCAAGGGCGGCCTTCACCCTCGGGATGTAGCCGTGATGGTCGGCCCCCCATATGTTTATCAGCTCATCAAAACCCCCGTCCACCTTTTTCTTGTGATAGGCTATATCGGAGGCGAAATACGTGTACTGCCCGCCGCTTTTTATCATGACGCGGTCTTTCTCGTCCCCGAACAAGGTGGCCTTGAACCATGTTGCGCCCTCTTTCTCGTAGACAAACCCCTTCTGGCTCAGATACTCGATTGTGCCGGGCACTTCGTTTTTATCGTAAAGCTCCTTTTCGCTCTGCCAGACATCGAAGGCGACACCAAAACCCTCCAGATCGGTCTTGATGACGGCGAGCATCATGGCGCAGGCCGTATTGGCGAAATAGTCGCTGTTTGGGGACGCGAATTCGAGGCCCTTGTACCTGTCCCCTTCCGCCTGGGCAATCCCCCGGGCAATATCAATCACATATTCGCCGCGGTATCCGTCCTCCGGGAAAGGGTAGGCAATCCCAAAAAGCTCCTGGTACCTGGCGAAGACGGACTCCCCCAGGAGACCCACCTGCCTGCCCGCGTCGTTTATATAGTACTCCCTGGTCACCTTGAAGCCCGCGGCGGCAAGCAGGTTCGAGAGGGCCGCGCCCAGCGCCGCTCCCCTTCCGTGGCCAAGATGAAGGGGGCCCGTGGGGTTTGCGCTCACGAACTCTATAAGGATTTTCCGGCCCTTCCCGATGTCCTTCCTGAAAAAGGCCTCCCCCTGGCGCAAAAACCCCGAAAAAGACCTGTAGAGTGACTCCCGTTTGAATGTGAAATTTATATAGCCGGGGCCGGCGATCTCTATCTTCTCAAAATCGCCCTCCGCCCCGCCTGCCAGCCCCAGAATTGCCCCGATTTTCTCCACAATTTCTTCGGCGATCTTCCTTGGCGGCCTTTTAAGCGTCCTGGCCAGGGACATGGCCAGCGGGGTCGCAATGTCTCCCATGGACTCCTCCCTGGGGACTTCGACTTCTATCCTTTCGGGCGCGCTTACACCCATGCGGCCCAGGGCTTCGGAGAGGATTTTTCGCACCAGTTCAGTCATAAGCCTTAAGTTTAAGGCCCGGACAGCGGGCTTGTCAAATTTTAAAGGAAAAAGCAAAAACAGCTCCCGGCTGTCCCGCCGTGGCGGGACTGAAATCGCGCACGATTTCCTCTTTTCCCCACTGCGAAACCGATTCCAGCGGACAGGTCCAAAGGGCGGCGGACATGATGAAAAGGTATCGCATATATCTATGCGAGGCATCGTCTTTGAGAATAGACTTGAAAGGCTTTTCTGATAAAATGGGCTTATGAGAAGCACAACGCGCAGGAGGATACTTGTCACGGGGGGCGCCGGTTTTCTGGGCTCACATCTGTGCGAGAGGCTTCTGGGCGAAGGCAATGAGGTCATTTGCGCCGACAATTTTTATACGGGCTGCAAGGAAAACATCGCCCATTTATTGCCGGACCCCTATTTCGAGGTCGTTCGCCATGATATCTGCTTTCCCTTGTACGTCGAGGTGGATGAGATTTACAACCTCGCCTGTCCGGCCTCTCCCGTTCATTACCAGTTTGACCCCGTTCAGACGACAAAGGTTTCGGTCCATGGCAGCATCAACATGCTGGGGCTTGCCAAACGCGTCAAGGCCAGGATACTGCAGGCGTCGACGAGCGAGGTCTACGGGGACCCATCGGTCCACCCCCAGATGGAAACATACTGGGGAAACGTGAATCCAATCGGGCCAAGGTCCTGCTACGACGAAGGCAAGAGGTGCGCGGAAACCCTCTTTTTCGATTACCGCCGCCAGCACAAATTGAGGATAAAGGTCGCGAGGATATTCAACACTTACGGGCCGAGGATGCACCCGGAGGACGGCCGCGTGGTGAGCACCTTTATCATGCAGGCCCTTCGAAATGACGATATCACCGTCTACGGAGAGGGAAGGCAGACCAGGTGCTTCTGTTATGTCGATGAACTGATCGACGGCCTTGTCAGGCTCATGAACACCGGCGATGAGATCACGGGCCCCCTTAACCTGGGGAACCCCGTGGAGTTTACGATCCTTGAACTTGCCGAAAAAATCATTGAGCTTACCGGTTCGAAATCAAGGATAGTCTTTAGGCCGTTGCCGCAAGACGACCCCAGGCAGAGAATGCCGGATATAAGTGTCGCAAAAAAAATTCTCAACTGGGAACCCGCAGTGTCTTTGGAAGAAGGGCTGGAGAAGACAATAGCGTATTTACGCGGCGTAGACATCCAATATCAGGATAGCCTGATCAGTGCGGGGGGCAAAGGCTGATAGGATAGAATCGGGATTAGTTCAAGTGGTGGGAATTCACAAATTGAATGTGAATCCATGGCTAAATACGGTCACAAATTAATACGGCTGATTTTCTGTCTTCAGCTTGAAAATCCCAGCTATGAGATATAAATTCCAACTTACATTTTGCATTTGCCTTCTATTGTGCCTCATGGCCACAGTTTGCCGGGCTGCAACGTATTATATCGACGCCAGAGGCGGAGAGGATTCAAACTCTGGGACTTCCGAAAATGCTCCATGGAAAACTATTGCCAAAATCAACAGATGGCTTTTTCACCCTGGGGACAATATTTTGTTCAAGAGGGGAGCAACCTGGCGTGAAAAATTAATTCCGCCTTCGTCTGGCATTGCCGGCAAATTTATTACATTTGGTGATTATGGGACAGGGCATAAGCCGGTCGTCAAAGGATCCGATCTGATTACCATGTGGTCGAAGGTCGACGGAGCGCCAGAATTAAGAATGACAATAATGCACATTAAGCCATGTGTTGTTTGGGAAGACAATAAGGCCTTAAAAATTTGTCATTCCATGTCCGCAGTCAAAGATAGCCCCGGCTCTTTTTACTGGAACGCTGGCAAGTTATATATAAGGGCGACATCCGGTTGCCCGGGCACAAACGAGAAAACATATGAAGCGGCGCAAAGAACCGATAGTTGCCGGATCGAAAATAAAAATTATCTTGTGATCAAGAATCTTGATTTTTTCCAATCCGGCAACAAAGGTGGAGTTGGCCTGAGGATAGTAAACGATTCGAACCATATAATAATCAGCCACTGCGATTTTTCCCAGGCAACAGATCAACATCTCGCGATATGGGGGGACCTTCCTTCAAACGGACACTATACGATATCAGGATGTACTTTTGAGCGCAGCGGATTGCGGCACAACCCAGGCAGCGGAAGCGCCATAGATGTATTTTCCACCGGTTCCAACGATATAACAGTTACCGGGGAATACAATACTTTTACTCATGTAGGCGAGAACAGGGCCGCCCCTTATCTGGATCATGGTATTTATTTTAAATCGGGCAGGTTGTTGTGGCGGTATAATTGCCATAATGACGGAGGGATCTTTTCAGGGGCATGTGTAAAGATATCCGGCACCGCAAAAAATGGCTGCAAAATCTACTATAACATTTTTTTTGCGGGCCGCGGCAGTCAGCCATGGGGCATATTATCAGAGGCGGGGTCGGGTCACAAAATTTATAATAATGTCTTCTACAATGTCGATATAGGCATTTGGCAATCAGGCAGAAACGTACCCGATGCTGCGGGGGGCTATGGCATAATAATAAAAAATAACGTTTTTCATACTGCCAAAAAATTTTTTATCCGGGCTGCCGTTGCTACAGGTTTGGTGAGTGACTACAATGTATATTTTAATGGTCCAGCCAATCCTTTCCAGTGGGGAAAGAATTATTACTCCTTTGCCAAATGGAAAGAAAAGAGCGGTCAGGATGACCACTCAGTGGTAGCTGACCCTGAATTTGTTCAACCAGTTTCGGGCAATTTCAGGCTGCGGGATGGATCACCATGCATTAAAAGCGGTATAAATGTCGGACTGACTCGTGACTTCAACAAAATGACCGTGTCTTCCAGACGAGTGGACATAGGTGCTTTCGGATACTGAGATATTATCTTTCCTTGAAACCCGTTATTTCCTTGCATGGCGATAATTATTAAAATTACCGGCGTCTACAAGCAGATCCCGAGGTACGGCGCCGCTCTGCAAAAGCCCGGTTATCATTTTTTTCAGAAGGACTCCCCGTTGGTCAAGCGTAAAATGGTTCCTGATACGCTGAACGGCCCTGCCGTCTAGCTTTGCACGTAGCGCTTTTTTAATTGCCTCCGCCAGGGCAGTCTCATTTCCATATTCCACATAGAAACCGGTATCGCCCACTACTTCCGGCAATGCTCCCACCCTGGTGACCACGGGCACACAGCCGGCTGCCATTGCTTCTGCAAGTCCCACGCCGAACGACTCGTAATAGGAGGGTTGAACATATACCCTGCTGCTCGAACAAAATTTCAGCACGGAATCATGATCAATTTTCCCCGTGAACTTCATATTTTGGGGAACCATGGATGCCAGGTACTGCCATATCTGTCCCGTAATCTCTCCAACTAACGTGAAAGTGACATCCGGTAGCAGCCTGGCAGCTTCGAATAGGGTTATAATACCTTTCAGTTTGATCGTGTCCTTTGCAATTTTGGCTATGCACAAGACCCCTTCCCTGCTTGCGGAATGTTCATAACATGCCAATTCAACACCATTGTAAATCATACTCACAGCTTTCGGACTCGTCCATTTCAAAAGTTCATTAACGGTAAACATGGATACAGCGACCGCAGCGTCGCAATTATTGAAGGCATATCTGATGAAAAACCTGTGCAGGGGCCTTCTCATTAGGCCATAACCTATTTCTGTTACGTTCGCCACATCCTGACCGCCGGCAATCACTATGGTCTTTTTTTTCATGAACTTTGAAAACATGACAGCAAGGGCCGCCATCCTGCAACCGAACCAGCATAATACGATATCACTATTTCTGATATGAGAAAAAAGCCTCCCGAGGTTGCCCTTATGAGGGGCTTCCAGAAGAGTTACCTTAAACCAATTGGAGAGCGTTTTCGCGTCATTTTTTACGAATTGCTCGATGGGTGACGGCGATACGACAAGTATGCGCGCTATGACAGAATTACAAGCCATGCCGGGATATTGTAGACATCTTTAAGGTTGGTCTTTTCCTGGAATCGGTCTTTCCGGGAGAAACATGCTCAGAACACGCACGAAAAAGGTATCAGTGCGATTATGCGATCTCTTTTGCAGTTCATCTACTTGCCGGTAATCTTGAGACATTTTGTCACAGACCATGTGTGAGGAGAAAGAGTTATCTTTTAATATTAAATGGCATAGCCGGCATGATTCCGATTATTTTCACGGATATTATGTAAACAGTTGCCGACAAGAGCACAACCATGAGAAAGTTCAGAGGCGAATTGGCTGAGACACCGTCGACGAACCTGCCGGCTACAGCCCCCAGCAGCCCGCAGAAAAAAAAAGCAAGAGTCTTTTGACTTTCGATTTTCACCGGTTCCAGCCGCCTGACATATATATAAGACAAAGCTGCTCCGAAAGCGTACGAAAGACTTGTCGCCAAGGCAGCCCCGATCATTCCGTATTTCGGGATCATCAAGGCATTCAAAATCAATGCTACGATTGCGGCAATGATCAGCACTTTCATATTCAGGTATATTTTCCCCCTGGTAACGGCAAGAGATAAAAAAACCTGCGTAATTCCGTAGAATAAAGTCCCAATGGAAACAATGGGGACAATCATGGCGCCTGAAAGAAACTTTTTCCCGCCAAAAAGAAGGAGTAGCGGCTTGGCGGCGGCTGCGCCTACTGAAACAAAAAACATTCCAACCATCCACAGATTTGAGGCGGCTTTTCCTACATATTCTCCGATTCTGGTTGAATCCTTTTCCGAGAAGATAAGCGCAGGCCATGCAGTAAGAAAAGGGAGCACTATAAATATCGATATTCCCGATCCTATCCTGTACGACAGGGCATATAAGCCAACCGTCTTCAGACCAAAAAAATTCTTTAGAAAATACCGGTCCGATATGGACAATATTAAATTTGCGATGTTTATCGGCATTAGGGTAATTGCATAAATAATTACCGGTCTCGCTTTCCTGCTGTTCAACGTGCATGACAGTCTGTGACTAAAAATCGGGATCACTAAAATATCTGCTATCAGGTTGCTTATGAGCATCGCTTCAAATACGCCTTTAATCCCCATGGCATAACAGCCAACCAGAAGCCAGGACAATCCAAGTGTGCCTATTAATTGGGTAAGAGCAACAATTCCGTAATAGACAGGCTGTTGCGACGCGCGGAACGCACCAAGGGCAATTTGCACAAAAACGTCTAGCGCAAGGGCACCAAGTATGAGAAACCCAATGGAAGAGGCGATGCTTCCGCGCCCTATAAGCAATGCGGGCCAATGTGGTATTAACATTCCTGACATTACAAAAAAGAGCGAGAGCATGGCCGATATGAGGAAGAAGACGCTCAAAAGCGCCTTTCTGTCTTCCTCGTTATTACAACGTTTACAATGACCATAGACCAGAGCGGAGGAAAAAGGGATGATGAGCAATGTCCTCAAGGCAATATATGTAACTACAAGGATCTCATAAGAGCCGTATTCGGCCACACTGAGTTTTCTTGTTAGTAAAGGGGACAGGGCAACCTGGCCTACGCTAAGCAGAAAAGTCCCTGCTGCATAAATGGCGGACTGACGCCAGGCCCTGTTGATTATTGACGACTTCTCAAAAAATGCCATTTTTTTTGTCATTTTTCAAGATGTTGCCGAAAGTGTTTCATTTCAATCAGCGTTTTGATTTTTTCACATATTATCGATATTTTACAAAACCAATCTTCAACAGAAGCGTATAGAGAAAAAAAGTGGCCATATGGGGCAACAGGAGAACGGATTCAAAGAGGTTGGAAAGCAAAATATAAATCAGGATAGCGCAGGCGATTGCATAGTCAGATGAAGCGAATTCCATTGATAATGCCCCGGCTTTCACGATAGCCAGAATCATGGCAATGATAAAGGCGCCGGCGCCTACCACCCCGACACCCAAAATCAGGTCTATATAACCGTTGTGAGCTGACCCCATACCCCAATCAAGATCCGCACTGATTCTGGCGTAGTGGTGTGCAGTCCAAAAGGCATTATATCCATAACCAAATATCGGCCTCCTGCTGAAATACATTGCACATTCCTGCCATAACGGCAATCGCGAATTCAGCGTGCCGACAGACTGGTTCGTTCTGCCCAGGAAAAGCCCTTTCTGAATATAAGATAATAAATCATCACCGAGCAGCAAATAGGAAACGCAAATGCAGATAATAATGAACATTATGGCCCCGATGACCGCTTTACGTGATTGACGTAAATATTTGTAAATTGAAACGGCAAATACGGCACTTAAAAAAGCCGCTCTCGATTTAGTCAGAATCAAAAAGATCAAGGCTATAATCGTTGTAAAGAAATATAAACAGCGCTTTCGGGTGGGGCGCTCCGCCAAAGCAATTGCGGAGAGGAAAAATAGTCCGAAACATATCCCCTGATCGTTGGGATGCATTGCGCCGCCGAAACGGTATTGAGGGTCAAGAGGATGGAAGGTACCCATCACACAATTCTGGACAAGGCTGATCACGGCCGTTAAAGCACCGCTCACGAATATCGCCTCGGTAATCTCCAGCAATGAGAAATGTTTGGCAATTGCAAGAGCACCTAAGCACAGTAAAATCAGCACAAGCAGCCTTTTTGCAGTCAGCATGGTGTCATCCGCCCAAACAACGCTCAGGCATGCCCATAAAAAGAAAAAAACCATGATGCCGGCGGTAATACCGCGAACACTCAATTTCTCCCCAGTGCGCCGGAACAGGGAAATTGCCCCTATGATTCCCAAAATCGGCAAGCAAATTTCTCGTCCAATAAATCCTTCTTGCACGGCCGCAATCTGTTTTGCCGGATCTGATGCCACTCGATAAGCTGCATTTTTATGAGTCAGGAACACCACGTATGGCTGAGAAAGGAAAATCATCAAAAAGATGCCTATATATAAAAAGAGGCGAGATTTTAAATTGCGAACGTGCATGTGAGATCTATTCATGGCAGGTTGTTCATTCTTGTGGTATCATTTTATCCCGTTTAGTCATGGGAATCAGATGTTCGGATCATTTAAAAATGCTGATTAATCTGAATCTTATCCCCCTTACGAGCGGGACCCAGTTATAAGCCCCTCTCAACTTGAGCCAGTATTCGATCTTCCAATCACTTGTTGAAACATCCACTCTGCCAGTCAAAAAGTCGTCACTCCCGAATATTAGTGAGCCCGAGAAAACTTTTGTATACCCGGCCTCTTTGGCCATTTCCAAATCGCGGGAGGAATAGATGTCATATGGGAAAGACAAAAGAGTGATTTTTCGGCCAGTAATTGTTTCGAGCAATCTTTTGGATTCACATAGTTCAAACAGCGCCTGCTCCTGCGCCAACTCCGGCAATACGTGATGAGTAACGCTATGTGAGCCGATCTTGATAAGGTCTTTAGGCAATCCTTTGAGTTGACCGGCGGACATAAGGGCCTCCCCAGCATTCTCGTGTAACGGATCGTTTATCCAACCGGGTAAACATCCGAGATGGCCAACCGGAACAAAGAGCGTAGCAGGAATCCTCAGTTTACGCAGCACGGGAAGCGCGTTTTCTACGACATTCTTGAAGCCGTCATCGAATGTAAGTGCTATAAAATGAGTCCGGCCAAATAATGGACATGCCTGATCTGCAAAAAACGGTTCGCCTGCGCGTTTGAGACGTTCCATCTGTTTTTGGAATTTTTTTAGCTGTTCGTCCTTGACGGAATGATAGTTTAAGATGGTTAACGCGGCGTTCTTCCTTCTGCCGAACTGACGAACGGCACCTGCGGTAAAATAACTGATCAAATAATAGGCCAGAGCAACGACGATCTTAATAGATCGAATTATTCTTCTGAGAGGTTTTTTTTTCAAGCCGCGGCCCCTTCGATGTCCCTTCGATATTATTTGAGAGTATTTGAAGAAAATTTGCGCGCGCGCCGATTTAATTAATTAATAAACTCATTATAAATTTCTTCCAGTCTCTTTATATACTTTTCATTTGAATAGTTCTCTCTTATTATCCTCCTGCCCTCAATGCCCATACGTTGCCGCAATTCGTCATCTGATAGGAGATATACAATTTTTTCTGCCATAAGACGAGGATCACCGGCAGGGATGAGAAAACCCGTCTGTCCATTTCTTACGATCTCACCAGGTCCACCATGATTAAATGCAACTACCGGCTTTCCCGCCGACATGCCTTCAAGAATGGTACGTCCATACGACTCCTGACAGGCGGATGTGTGTATAA
>JAKAEG010000367.1 GCA_021819985.1 Nitrospirota bacterium
TATAAGCCCCGCCCCAAGGTCGGAGATTATATCGCCGTAGAGGTTGGGCAACACGAGGACGTCATAGAGTTCAGGCTTCTGAACGAGCTGCATGCACATGTTATCTATTATCCGGTCTTCAAATTCGATATCGGGATAACTCTGGGCGACTGTCCTTGCCACTTCAAGGAAAAGACCGTCAGAGAATTTCATGATGTTTGCCTTATGGACCGCGGTGACTTTTTTTCTGCCGTTCTTGCGGGCATAGTCGAAGGCGAACCTTACGATGCGTTCCGACCCGAATACCGAAATGGGTTTTATGCTTATTCCGGAGTCCTCCCGGATGCTTTTGCCGGACATTTCGCGTATGGTCTCTATCAGGCGCAGGGCCTCCGGGCTGGATTTCTGGAACTCGATGCCCGCATAGAGGTCTTCCGTATTTTCCCTGACGATCACAAGGTCTATGTTGTCATAAATCGATTTAGCGCCCTTGAAGGTCTTGCAGGGCCTGAGGCAGGCGTACAGGTCCATTGCCTGCCGGAGCTGGACGTTTATGCTCCTGAAGCCTTTGCCTACCGGCGTGGTGACCGGGCCCTTTATGGCCACCTTGTTTTTCTTTATGGAATCGATGACCCGCTGCGGAAGGGGCGTGCCCTCTTTTTCATAAACATCTTCTCCGGCGTCCTGGAAGTCCCATTCGAATCCTACGCCAGTGGCCTCAAGCACCATCTGGGTGGCCTTCGACAGCTCCGGCCCGACCCCGTCTCCAGGTATGAACGTTATTTTATGCATTTTTAGTTTGTGCCTCTATATAACAGGTCATTTTTTTAAAAATTCCTAAAAGGTTACCGCCAGTATCTTTGTAACGATATCCGGATGGCTTGCCAGGAAACGAAGCTCATCGTCCGTAAGCGGTTTTTGCGTATGGAGGTTCGCGTACTGCACAAGCTCAAGCACCTGCCTGGCCTCGGCATCGTCCTTGAAGCTGATCCCAAGCTTGTCATAAACGTGTCTGAACCCCTTGATGCCGCCGTACGCGCCGGTGGTAATGACGCGCCCGGTCTCGGTGATTATGGGCTCGCCGCGCCCTACGTCCTCGGGGTCGTAAAGCTCGTAATTTCTCCTGTCCTTAAGCGCTCCGTCGGCGTGTATGCCGGATTCATGGGCGAAGGCATTCGCGCCCACACCGGGCTGATTTATCGGTATGGGAAGCCCGAAGGCATAGGAAGCATACCTGGCTATCGTCCAGGCCTTTTTAAGGTTTATGTGCTCGTCCAGATGGGCCCGCTCCTTGAGCGCCTGGGAATAAGTCAGCGCAAGCACCGTCGAAACCAGGTCGCAATTGCCGCAGCGCTCGCCGTAGCCGTTTATGGTGGTATTTATATAGGCGTCAACCCCGCCGTCCACAGCGCCCTGGGCGCCTGCTACGGAAACGGCCTCGGCCATGCCCAGATCGTTATGGCAGTGCATCTCTATATCCATCTTGCCCGTAAGGGCGATGGTCTTTATCCTGTCGTAGATCGTAATAGGGTCGTCAAGCCCAAGGGTGTCGCAGTAGCGGAACCTGTCAGCCCCGGCCTCTTTAGCAGCGTGCACGAACTCCAGCAATTTCTGGATGTCCGTCCGGGACCCGTCCTCGGCATTAATGCCAACCGTTTGGGCGCCCAGTTCCTTGGCCTTTCTGATGGCTTTCTGAATAGAGCTGATTATTTCGCCCCATCCCCTCTTGCCCTGGAACTTGCCTTGTATCATTATGTCCGAGGTGGACATGGAGAGGTTTACGTGTTTCATATCGGGGCAGTTCTTGAACGTAAGCTCCACGTCTTCCGCAATGGCGCGGCACCACCCTTCAAGATGGATCCTTTTTATTACGCCCATTTTTGCAAGCTCAAGGTTGGCGTTTATATACCCAACCTCATGCTTGAGCGTGGGGAAGCCCACCTCGCTCTGGAAAACACCCATCTCGTCCAGATAGAGATTGAGCATCGTCTTGGACAGCTTCGGCAAAAGAATCCTCGAGGTCTGGACCCCATCCCTGTTCGTAACGTCGATTAGATAAACCTTGTGCTCCGCCATTTTTTTCAAACCACCTGATATTTTTAGTCCTATATTATACACGGAAGGGCCATCGATTTTTCAAGCAGGGGGAGAAAAGCCAAAACGTCAAAACCATATCAGACATGCTAAAATTCAAAATGGATTTTTCCTTTTTCGACCTTGTTTTCCCCATGAAACTGAAACCCCTTACCTACAAGGCCCCCAAAGAAATGGAAGGCCGCCCCAAAGACCTGATCGTTCCTGGCGCCATCGTGGAAGCCGAGCTTAAAAAAACGGTAAAGCGCGCGGTAGTGCTGGGCAGAAGAGACGCCAAAAACCTCCCGAACAGGCAAACCGGCAATATTAAACAGATAAATTCAGTGGTCGATTGCCCGGCCCTTGGCACCCCTTTGGTCGAATTGATCAGATGGATGGCCAGTTACTATATGGTCCCTGAAGGCTCGGTGATCAAAGTGATGTGGGGCGGAGAAGTCTTTGAGACACCGGGTCCCCCAAAAAAAACGGTAAAAAGAGAAACAAAAAATAAGGCTATATCGTATGACCTGACCGGTTATGCGGCTGACCCGGAGCAGGCCCCGGCGGAAGAAATCAAAATCAAAAATATCCCTTC
>JAKAEG010000368.1 GCA_021819985.1 Nitrospirota bacterium
CCCGTAGGCCGCAAGCGCGGCCGCCAGCTTTCCTTCTTTCTTTATGACCGGGGCCCCGGATACCAGGTTCACTATCTCGATGTCCCTGAAAGATATCCCTTTCAGCCCCGCCGCTTTTATGAAAGCCTCTTTCGCTGCAAAGCGCACGGCAAAGGACGCGTACGGGTGGGATTTCTTATAGCAAAAATCTATTTCTTCCAGAGTGAACACCCTGTCAAGGAACCTCCGCCCCCACCTGCCCACAGCGGACTCCATCCTTTTTATCCTTACTATATCGACCCCGATTCCCCGTATCACCTGCTGTTATCCCATGCTATCCCATGCGCCATCGGGTTTTTTATTTTTCGCCATCTTATCCGCGGGCCTCCAATATCAGGGCCTTCATCTGGCTTACCGCCTCTTTCATCCCTGAAAGCACGGCCCGCGCAATTATGCTGTGGCCAATATAAAGCCCCCTGAGCCCGGCAATAGCGGCAACCGGCTGCACGTTTGAATAATTAAGCCCATGCCCGGCGTTTACAAGGAGCCCGTTGCGGCCGGCCAGCGCGAGGGCGGACCTTACTTTTTCCAGCTCATTCTGCCTGCTTTTGCGGTTTGCGTTCGCGTAATACCCAGTATGGAGTTCGACCATCTGCGCCCCGGTTTTTGCGGCCCATTCGATGGACTTTTCATCCGGGTCGATAAAGAGACTGACGGGGATACCGCCGTCATTCAGTTTTTTTACCGCATCGGAGATCTTTTTGAATTCCCTTTTCACGTCCACTCCGCCTTCAGTGGTGAGTTCGGCCCTTTTCTCAGGCACCAGCGTGGACAGTTCAGGTTTAACGGAAAGGGCTATTGACGTCATCTCTTTCGTGGCCGCCATCTCCAGGTTCAGTTCCACCGTGGACACCAGTTCGCGCATCAGTTTCAGGTCCCGGTCGTTTATATGGCGTCTGTCTTCCCTCAAGTGGACGGTTATGCCGTCTGCGCCTGCCAGGATGGCTAGCGTGGCTCCCATCAGGGGGTCTGGTTCCGGCCCTCCCCTGGCCTGCCGTAATGTGGCAACATGGTCAACATTTACTCCAAGTATCACTTTCTTGTTAGTCCACTAAATCCGCCAGGTTCGTTATCTCCGTGAGCTTTACCAGCGTGCCTTTCTTTTTTGTGCCGTAACGGAAAACCGTTATTCCTTTGCATCCCTTATCATAAGCCAAAAGATAAGCTTTTGCCACATCCTGCCTAGTGGCGTTCCGGGGCAGATTTATTGTCTTTGAGACCGCGTTATCCGTATATTTCTGAAAAGCGGCCTGCATATTTATATGGTCTTCCGGGGATATCTCGTGGGCAGTCCTGAATATATTTCTGATGTCCCGCGGGACCTCCTTCATGCCCCTTAGAGACCCTTTCCTTATGACCTCCTTCATGAGTTCATCGCTATAAAAACCGCGCTCTTTGGCCATGCCCACGAAATATTTATTTACGTCGAACAGTTCGCTGTCCAGCACAAGGCGCTTGAAAGCTATCTTGAAGATGGGCTCTATGCCGCTTGAGCAATCGGCTATTATGGAAATTGTGCCTGTGGGAGCGATAGTCGTAAGAGTTGCATTGCGCAGGGTTTTTTTTGCGCCTGGCCGGTCCCAAATGGAGCCTTTGAAATTGGGAAACGCGCCCCTTTCAGCCGCAAGGACAGCCGACGCATTGTGCGACTCCTCCTCAATAAACCGCATCACCTCCTCAGCAAGCGCAAAGGCCTCCGGGCTGTCATACCGCACACCCAGAAGAATAAGCAGGTCGGCCCACCCCATAACGCCAAGCCCTATCTTGCGGTTTCCCTTGTGCATGGCCTCGACCTCGGCCATGGGGTAATTGTTTACCTCTATCGCGTCGTCAAGGAACCGGACGGCGGTGTGCACGTCCCTGGCCAGGGCGGGATAATCTATCTGGGGCCCGCCGTTGCCGACCACGTATTTCGACAGGTTCATGGAGCCAAGGACGCAGGCCTCATTGGGCAGAAGCGGCTGCTCCCCACAGGGGTTCGTGCTTTCTATGCGTCCAAGCTCTGGAGTCGGATTGTACCTGTTAATGACGTCTATGAATATAAGCCCTGGGTCTCCGGTTTCCCATGCGCAGGACACTATCTCGTCAAAAACAAGCGCGGCGCTCATCTCTTTGACCGGCTCGTTCGTGCGCGGGTTCACCAGGCTGTATTTTCCGCCTTTTTTGAGCGCCTCGATAAAAGCATCCGGCACGGCCACGGATATATTGAAATTGGCCAGTTCGCCCGCGGCCCTTTTCGCCCTTATGAAGTCCAGGATATCCGGGTGGTCCACACGCAGTATGCCCATGTTCGCGCCCCGCCGGGCCCCGCCCTGCTTTATGACGTCGGTTGCGGTGTTATATATCTTCATGAACGAGACCGGCCCGCTGGCGATCCCCATTGTGGAGCGCACCAGGTCCGAACTGGGCCTAAGATGGGAAAAGGAAAACCCCGTCCCACCACCGCTTTGAAGGATACCGGCGGCGTTTTTAAGGGTGCCGAAAATGCTTTCTATGGAATCCTCGACCGGCAGGACGAAACACGCGGCAAGCTGCCCCATTGCCCTGCCCGCATTCATCAGCGTAGGGGAATTGGGGAGGAATTTAAGTCCGGTGAGCAATTCA
>JAKAEG010000369.1 GCA_021819985.1 Nitrospirota bacterium
TTCTTTTTCCCATCCGTTTAGCATACGGATTTTCCTGTCCCCTTAAAAGCTCTTTTCCCTTTGTCTGGAGCCATTAATGCGCCGCCTAACGACCACTAATTTACCCACACGCTTTCACGAAGAGCCAATAAAAGAAAACTATCGTCTTCGTAATCCGGCACCCGACCGGGCGCCTAAATTTAGTCTCAGGCGCAGGGGGAAGCGTTTATTTCATATCCCTGCGCCTCAAAGGCGGACCGCAGGCTCTGTTTCTCATCAGGAGAAAGCAAGGCGTACAGGCCCTGCACCTTATCGGCCGAGGGCTCCCCGCAGTCATAGCGGTAGAAATCCTTTTTCAGGTTGGCGGGCATCGAGGCGCGGTCGAGCACCTTTTTTAAATCCCCGCTCTCGCAGAGCATCTTGTAAAGCCCTTTCCTGTTACTTCCAAAGTAGTAGTCCCGTCCGTCCTTAGAGATCATAAACCGGTTGGCGCTGCACCCAAGGAAAACGAAAGCAGCCAGAAGCAAAACGGCTAGAAAAAAATACCTCTTCATTTCACGACCTCCCCATTTTTTTAAAACATCATCTATTCGTTTTTCTGCGGTCTTCAGTTATTCCACTAGCACCAGCGCAAAATAATTCCACCTTCCATACGTCTCTCTCCGTGTGTCGATCTCAAAGCCGTTGGCCCGCGCGGTCCTGAATACATCAATCCCGCATGCCTCCATAAGAGGCCTGATCCCGCTTTTCTTCTGCTCCGCTGTTTGGGACCCGCCCGGAGTCTCTTTCTCCCCGGACGGTCAAGTAGTCCCTTCGGGGCCTGAGGAGAGCGCGGTCATCGCGAATGCTTTGTAATAGCCCATATGGTAAGCCTCGCCTTCAAGCCTCACGGCCACCTCGGTGAGAGCTTTTCCCTTGGGGCCGGTCATGAGAATGGCCTTGCTGTATTCATTCATGATCTTCTTCGTGCTCTCGGCATCAGGGGCGCAAGGAGGATGATAGGCGTCTTTTCCGTGGAATGCGCATCCATAAAGGCATTTCCACCTTACCCATTCCTCCACAACGACGGAGCTTGTATCAATGACCTTCGCCTTCTCGGCCCCCAGTTCAAGGGACTTATTCAGAAGTGATTCCATTTTATCATCCATCGCCGCGCCTCCTTCGCGCATAGTGAATTGTCCTGTGCCGCTATGCAAGGCTTCATCCGCAATGACAGAAACCTTATTCTGATGCTCGTATCCGTGAAAATACGGACACAGGGCTTCCCTGCATCCGTGCGGATGTCTGGGACTGTAAGTACAGGTTATAGATCGGCTGGAGGGCAGGACAATACCAAGGCTTTCACCAAGGTAATTCGCCGCCGATTCAAGCGATGTCCACACATAAGCCTTGCAGCAGCTCGGTCCTGTGAGTTCCGTTATCGCTCGCGTGACCCTTGTCACCGCCTCCATCGTTATTCTCTGCTCCTTGTCCGTGCCGCACTTAGAGCCGGTAAGCACGGCAAAGCAGGCGCCTATTGCCGGAGCGACTCCGCATACCCCGGAAAGGCCGCAGTAGCCTCCATGGGCCTGTTTCCTCGTCCGCCTGAAGACCTCTTTTATGCTTTCATTGTTGATTTCATCCGAACCGGCTGCGTTCTTTATTGCCGCCATCAATGCCCCGCCGGCAATATAGGCGTGCTGGCAGCCAAGCATCGGGAGTCCGGGATAGCTCATCATGAGCTCGGCTATTTCGAAGGGGTCTTTCGATTTTGTGATAAAGGCAATGTCCTCGATGATCCTCATTGCGTCTCGGTTGTGGCAGATATCGCAAATGTAATGGCCGCTGGGGCACCTGATATGCCCATGCTCCACCTTCCCGCAATAGGAGCAGGTCAGTTCCCGGGCTGCCTTCAGATACTCAAGAGTTGAACCGCAGACCATGCAGTGCTCTGTCTTATCCAGAGGTTCCCCGGCCTTTGGAAATGCTGCTGCCTCGCAGTTTTGAAGCGCCATTTCAGGTCCTTTGCCTTGATGCCCCCCGGCATCTTTATCCGAGGGTCAACAGGCGGAATTCTTATTGTTTTCGTCGCTCACGCGCATACTCCTATCTAAAAAATGCTGTAAAAAGCACCAGTCCCACGCTTAAGGCGGTTGTGCCAAAAAGCGTAACGATACCCCATTTGCCGACCCGTTTGCGGTCCCTATATGTCCGATAATAGGCCAATCCGAGAAAAACGAACGTCATTAATATAAAAATCCACCGGTATCTTTCAATCCATACCGCAAAGGTGAAGCTCCCCAGCCCGAAACTGGCCAGGAGAAGCGGCAGTTGTCAGCAGAATGCCGTCGCGAAAGCCGAGGAAATCGCGCCCCCATTAAACACATTAAACAGAAGCCTTTTCATGTATTTTCCGCTTGTTTTTTTGATGCCTGCATGGTGATCTTTCCCTCTCTGGCCATCTTTCCCAGGATGAAGATCGCGCTTTCCCTGGTCAGTCTGAAGTGGCCAGCCACTTCGTCCGGATCGGCCTTTCCCTTGCCTTTGATGAATTCAAGTATTTCCTTCTCTATCGAACCCATCCAGTCGTTGAAGAGTCCACGCAGCTCCGGCGTCGAATATGTGGCCAGCTCAAAGGAATGACTAACGGCCGAAAGGACCTCCTTGCTCATTTCCATCGGATTC
>JAKAEG010000059.1 GCA_021819985.1 Nitrospirota bacterium
TATGGAATGGAGCGTCAGGGGCGCTAACGCCATTACCGCCCTGCGCTGCGTTATCAAATCCGGCCGCTTCGAGGACTATTGGGGGTCCCGTGCAGCCTGATCCGCCCCACATTCATGACGCAGACCCAGCGCAGGCTTTCGCCCTTGCAGACGAGAATTCGGATGAAGATCCGAATTCAATAAGTTGGTGGAGGCGAGGGGAATCGAACCCCTGTCCGAAAGCACTACACACAGACTTCTACATGCTTAGGCTGCCTATTTAAATTTCGGCCCTGGCCATGCGAGCAACCGCGCCCGGCCTTGGGCCTATCCCCCATTTGGTTTTCATCTTCCGGCAGAGGGACAAAAAACATCCGGAAGCTTATCCCGCTTCTTTCGTCCTGCCGGGCCGCGGGCACTCCCGGAAAGACGCGCCGCTTTAGTTAAGCGGCCAGTGCCAGTTCGTTATTGGCTGTTGTGTGTTTTCCATCTTTTTACGTGGCGATGGTCACGGCATGCCATCTGAGCCTCATGACCCCCGTCGAAACCTTTCGCCCCCTAAGCAGAAGCTAAGATACTCACCGCTATCCCTTTCCACAAAGGGATAGAAGGTCACTGGGCCCTTTTAAGGGCCCTCTCAATCTGGCGGTTGGCTTCTTTTTCCTTCAAAGCCTCCCGTTTGTCAAAGAGCTTCTTGCCTCTTGCTAGGCCTATTTCTATTTTAACATATGGGCCCTTGAAATACATTTTCGTAGGCATGAGCGTATACCCCTTCTGGATAAGCTTGCCCCGGAGCCGGTCAATTTCTTGTTTTTTGAGCAGCAGCTTCCTGGTCCTCAAAGGGTCGTGGTTCGTTATGTTTCCATGGCTGTAAGGGCTTATGTGGCAGTTAAGGAGAAAGGCCTCCCCGTCCTTGATGATGACATAACTGTCCTTCAGGTTCGCCTTGCCCTCGCGGATGGATTTCACCTCGGTGCCCAGCAGGGATATGCCGGCCTCATAGGTTTCGTCTATGAAATAATCGTGAAATGCCTTCCTGTTTTCCGCAACGGACTTCATCGTCCATTTTAGCATATATGGCCGCCATTGCCTCCGGCGGACTTTTGAAATCTGATCGCGCTTTGGATTTAGAAAGGTTTTCTTATTTTTTTAATTTTTATTTACTTCCGGGACGTATGCTGACGGCCTCTGAAAACGGGCTTTCGGCCACGCTGCCCACCGCCATTATCCTGTAGTCTCCGGACTTGACCCCCGCATCCAGGAAGGAAGGCACTGACGCAAACCCGACCGGCCTCCATTCTCCCTTTATCCATCTGTATATGCGGTAACCGGACACCCAGGATTCGGCGTTCGGCTCCCAGATCAGCCTTATGCCCTCAGCCGTCTTCAGTATGGCGGGTGTGGCCGGGCGCGCCGGAACAAAATCGGACGGCTTTATGGTAACCGATGCGCTTTTGCCCTCATAAACAAAAGGCCCGCCAAGAAGCGCCGTCACCGAGTAAACCATCTTTTGCCCCGTATCGGGGGCTACATCCAGCGTATTCTGGCTTGTGGGGACCGCATTGACCAACGTTTTGGTTTTGGCCCCGCCGGCCTGTTCGTAAATATTATACAAAACGCCTCTACCGTCCCATTTCCCCAAGGGCTCCCATTTGAGAGTGACAAGCGATTTGCCTATGGAAAACCGTGACCCTAGGGGCGGGGGAGGCGGAGCGAGAGCTGGGACTTCCATAATGGCCGGCGCTCCGGCCACCCCGGTTTCAGATTCAGCCATGACCCTGAAAACATAGGTCTGTCCGAAAACAACGGTTAAACTCAATGGGCTGGCCGTTACTTTCCCTATCATCGTGAAAGGCAGATTCTTCTGCCCTTTTTCTGGAGGGATCCCTTTTTCGGTCTTTTCTTCGATAATGAAATCTTTTATGGCAACAGGCCCCGAATAGGTCCAGGAAAGTACTACTGTGTTTTCTCTCTGGACAGCCGTCAGATTGACGGGAGCTGGCGGTACCCGGAATGCCTCCAGAGTAAGAGGCGTTTTTTGTCCGCAGGAAGAAAGGACCGCCAAACACAAAAACGCGCAAATGAGAACTGAAGTGATGAGCTTCCGCGGCTTCACGGCTTGTCAGGACCTGAAGACATGGAAGGTCTGCCTGCCCGGTTTTGCTTCGATGGCCTGTTTTGCCCAGATGGACTGTAAAGCGGACCGCTTTTTTTGCTTTTTTTGACTTTTTTATGCTTTTCCATCTGCCTGGCCGTTTCTTCAGGGGCGGTCCCGCCAAGGCTTTTTTTGGCCGAAACCGAAGCCCTGGGTGAAAGGACCTGGAAAACGTCCGCCTCAAAGAGACCGCTGAATTGCCTGTATTCCTCCAACCCTATTTCTTCGAGCATCTTACCTTTTTTAGAGGCATAGAGCACCGCCCTGCCCACCACGCCATGGGCCTCTCTGAACGGCATCCCTTTTTTCACCAGGTATTCTGCCATATCGGTGGCGGTCGAAAACCCTTCGCCCGCTGTCTTCTCAAGCCTTTCCGTCCTGAATTTTACAACAGGCAGCATCCGGGTAATCACGCCCAGAACGGATTTTATCGTGTCAACGGTGTCGAACAGAAGCTCTTTGTCTTCCTGCAGATCCCTGTTATATGTGAGGGGAAGGGCTTTCATGACCGTAAGCATTCCCATGAGGTTTCCATAGACCCTGCCCGTTTTGCCACGCGCAAGCTCGGCCACATCGGGGTTTTTCTTCTGCGGCATGATGCTGGAGCCGGTCGCGAAGGCATCGGGAAGCTCGATGAAGTTAAACTCCTCGGTCGCCCAAAGGACCATCTCCTCAGAAAGCCTGGACAGGTGCATCATCAGGATTGACGCGTTAGAGAGAAACTCAAGCACAAAATCCCTGTCGGAAACTGAATCCATGCTGTTTGATGAGACGGCATCGAAACCCAGAAGTTCCGCAACATACTTTCTGTCGATAGGAAGGCCTGTTCCGGCAAGCGCGCAGGCCCCCAACGGGAGGATATTTATCCTCTTCAGGGACTCCGAAAGCCTTCCTATGTCTCTGTCCATCATCTCCGCATAGGCCAGCAGGTGATGAGATAATAGCACCGGCTGGGCCCTCTGCATGTGCGTATAGCCGGGCATGATAATATCCTTATAGTTTTGAGCAAGCCCGGTGAGAGCGTCCTTTAGCGCTTCTATCAGGCCAAGGGTCCCTTTGACCTGGTCACGCAGATAGAGCCTCAGGTCGAGCGCCACCTGATCGTTCCTGCTCCTTGCGGTATGGAGCTTTCCGCCGGCGGCCCCAATCTCATCTATTAAGGCGGTCTCGATATTCATATGTATGTCCTCAAGCTCCTGTCTGAAGACAAACCGGCCCTCGGCTATACGTGAGGCGATACTCGCAAGGCCCTCTATTATGAGTTTTGAGTCCTTTTTTGGAATGATGCCCTGTTTACCGAGCATCATGGCGTGCGCGATGCTTCCTTCTATATCGTATTTCCAGAGCCTTTTATCAAAAGAAATGCTTTCCGTGAAGGCTTCTACGGCTTTGTCTGTGCCCCCGGCAAACCTGCCTCCCCACGGCTTTTTTATTTTTTGTTTCGCGGTTTTGGATTTCATCGTCATAGAGAAAAGGATAAAATTTTACGCCTCATGCCGTCAAGTTACAGACCCGCCTCTTTTTTTGTTTTCCTGTTCAAACAGAAAATCTTAATTTCCTGTTTTTAAATGATTTTTTTAGCAGGGCTGTTCAAACGTCCATGAACATATGCCGTTTTTTAGTGGTTTAATTGCATGTCTTTTCTCCGGCGATTTGCAAGTCGCGGGACAAAATCAAACCTTCGGGACATCACTGCCATATTTTTGATTGTTGTCCTCCTTTCACTTCTTCAACCATATTAATTAGTTTCTGTTGCGAAAGAAATTCAGTCCTTTGCCATTTCCTTTTTTGCCGTATTCTTCTCGTTCGTCATTCCCGCATGTCTTAAGCGCTCGATTTTATCCGTAAAAAGATCAAGTCTGGCCAGCGACGTTGCCTTTGATTTTAAAACAAAAAAAGTCACTGGATTCCCGATTACTACCTCGGGAATGACGGCTATTAGACGTAGCAGCATCTCCCAATATGTGCCCCCACTAGTCATTTTTGCTGCGGAAAAACGGCTTTCGCAACAGGAACTAATTACAGGTAATATTCAGGATTTTCACATAAACCGACCCGAGCACCTCATCCAACATCGCCTCATTCGATTCTTTTTTACTAGTTGTGCCGCTGACGTGAAAATGCGAACCTTTTTGGCACGAAGACGGAACTTCTCCAGCTGCAGAAAGATCAATCTCCAGATTATCATTACCATCAACGCATTCCAAATCAGTGTCTACAGTATCCGGCAATACCAGGGTTATGGTTCCGTCAAGAGTAACAGATTGGTCAAATGGACAGTTGCCGATGTTAGCGCCTGAACCAATATGCGGATAAAATACAACCAGTGTTATCAAGAGGGATCCAACTATCGCCAATCGGTTCATGAAAATTCTCCTTCAATATTTATTCGACATTTATACGAGCAACTTGCAAACTTCTTCGCATTAGTTAAGTGAATACAAACCATTCCCGTATACAAGCACTGGGCGCAATTGTTTTCACCCTGGCCTTTTCGCCATATCCGGGTTGAGCAGGTCCTTACTAAATCGGAGATTTTTCCCGCGCGATAGAATGGCAGCCGTTAAATGGAAAAGGCGAATGGTGTCAGGTCTTGAAATGAAAATAAAAAATGCGTTTTCAGGCGCTTATATCGGTTGGGCCTATAAGAATGCTGGGCGAGCCGGTCCCTCCGTAAAACCTGAGATCGTCCGCGACAGCCTCCACGTTCTTAAAGAAATCAAGCAGGTTTCCGGATATGACCGCCTCTTTCACCGCATGAGAGGTCTTGCCACCCTCTATCAGAAGGCCGGACACCCCGATCGAGAACTCGCCCGAAACGGGATTTATCATGTGCATCCCCATGGCTTCGGTTACATACAGGCCTTTTCCCGCCTGAGCGAAAAGATCTTCCAGTTTCAAGCCTCTGCTATTACCGCCTTTAAAAACCTCTTTCAGATAAAAATTAAGAGGCCCGACGGAAGGGAAAGAGGCCAACCCGGATTTTACCGCGTTTCCCGTAGAGACGGAGCCGTCTTTGGCGGCGGTGTATGTGTTATGCATGTATCCCTTGAGCACGCCCGCCTCGATAAGGCCCTTTCTGGATGTAGGCACCCCCTCGTCGTCAAACGGCGCGCTGCCCAGCCCGCGCGGCAAGAGCCCGTCATCGAAAATGGAAAGGGCGCTGCTTATGACTTCCTGCCCGAGCCTGCCCGCAAGAAGAGACTTCCCCTTCTGCACCGACTCCGCCGACAGCATTGAGGCGAATATGCCCAGAAATTCGGCGGCTACGGAGTTGGCGATGACAACCGGGGATTTCATGGGAGATATATGTTTTGCGCCAAGCAGTTCCAAGGCCTTTCCGGCCGCGCCCCTGCCTACCTCCTCAAATGAGACGTCTTCCAGGAAGGCGCTTCCCATAAAGTCCCAGCCCATTTGGGTCTCGCCACCCTCGCCTTCGGCGACAGCCATGGTCTGGGCGGTTGCTGAAGTGGACGAGTAGCATCCGGAAAAACCATTTGAGTTCACGATCAGGACCTCGCTTGAGCCAAACGAGGCCGTCGCGCTCCTTACAAGCTTTATTCTTTTGTCCGCGCCGCGCGCGCCCTGCTCTATCCGGGCGGCAAGCTCGAAGGCTTCCTCCGTGGACATACCGGCAATCGCTTGATCGAATATCTGGGGGCATTCAGTAGCCGTCCGGTTTACAGGCAGTTTTAAAAAAGGGTCTTCCCCGGTATATCCCGATGCTTCCAGGGCGGCCTGCACAACTGCTGTTATGTTTTCCATATCGTTGGAATATGAGAACCCGAGCTTCCCGCCTTTTATAACTCTTAAAGCGCATCCCTTGTCCCTGGAGGTCTTAACAGATTCAGGGGCCCCGTCCTTTGATTCGGCGGAAACGCCCGTTTTCGAGTTTATGTACGCCTCGGCGGCATCCGCCCCGCCCTCGATGGCCATCTCAACAAGCCGCCGCGCCAAAAACTCGGTTTCTTTATTTAATGTGCCGATCATGGATGTTTATCAGTCCTCGTAATAGGTCGCGGAGGCCGTCTCGGACTCCCATACGGTAACAGCCGAGAGGTGGACCTCGCCGTTTAGTTTCTTCTTAATAGAATCATATACCCATTTTGCGATGTTTTCACTTGAAGGATTTTTTTCAGTAAAAGGGAATACATCATTTAAAAAACAGTGGTCCAGGGGAGCGATGCATTCCTCCAGATATTTTTTTAAAGTGTGAAAATCTATAGCCAGGTCTATATCATTCAGCCGTTCTGCAAGCACATGCACCTGCACTTTCCAGTTATGGCCGTGGAGTCTTTCGCATTTTCCGCCGTAGCCCCTCAGCTGATGGGCGGCGGCAAATGAGGCTTCAACTGAAAGCTCATACATAAATCTTCTTGCTCCTTTTTTTAAAAAATAATTTTTTTATTTTTGATTTTTTTTAAATAAAAAAATGCGTTACGTTGATTTTTTGAAAACCGCTATATAAGGCAGGTTGCGAAACATGTTCGAATAATCAAGCCCGTAGCCTACGACAAATTCATTCGGGATCTGGAATCCCGTATAATCCAGCGGCACATCGGCGATCCTGCGCTCTTTTTTGTCCAGGAGGGCGCATATTTTAAGAGAGGCGGGCCCCCTTTGCATCAGGTGCTCTTTAAGGAAATTCAGGGTAAGGCCCGAATCCGCAATATCCTCCACCAGTATTACATGCTTGTCCTTAATGTCTTCCCTCAGGTCCTGGTGCATTTTCACTTCCCCTGAGGAATCCGACCTGACATAGCTTGAACATGATATAAAATCGATCTTCATAGGTATTCGGATATGCCTCACCAGGTCTGAAAAGAACATGAAGGCCCCTTTCAGAATGCAGACCATTATTATTTCTTTCCCGTCGTATTCCCTGGTGATCCTGCCGGCTATATCCCTGACCTTTGCCTGTATCTGCTCTACAGTGAAAAGCGGTTTGCCTATAACCATATTTTCCGGAAACGGACCTCCATGCAAGATATGGATAAGTATTCAATGTATATTAACACACATCAAATTAAATGAGGACAGGGGGTGAATTGAAATTGAAGGAGGGGCCTTAATCAAGAGACAACGATGAGACCGCCACGAAAAAACCGTTTTTTTCAGTGCCTCAGGCCCCTTCCTGAAAATCGAAGAAGGATTCCGGACAAGCCGGAATGACAGAAACGGAAAGACAATGTATCCATACTTATAGCCGTGGCGACGGAGAGCCCTTTAGCTTTTAGTTCCCCGCGTGACGATCTCGCCGTAAAAATCAGCCTCGCCGTAAAAAAATCAGCTGCCTTTTTTAGCTGTCGATATCCCCAAAGCGGCATAGGGAGGGCACCATCCTGCAAAGCCGGTAATGAGAGGCACCGCGCCAAGCAGCCCCCAAAGGGACTTGGGGCCCACGACCGCAAGTGAAAGGATTGCCACTCCGGCGAAAACCCTTATCACCCGTTCGGCTGAACCGATATTTTTTTTCATTTTTTCCACCTCCTTGGATTCGGCTTATTCATCTCTATTTACAATTTAGAAAAAAAACGATCGGAAGTATGTGACTTTATCACAGAGGACAGGCGTTTTAAAAAGGCAAACAGGTAAGATATTTTTACAAATTCAGTTATCATTTTGCGGCCAATTTCTATAAAATAGGGAAAAATCATGGGATTGCCGATAACTGAAGAGAAAACATTAGCCCAGTTGAAAAATAGCCTGTTGGTCCTCCTTGGAAACAGCCTTGCAGCGATCAGGCTCTACGGGTCCAGGGCAAGGGGGGATTTTGACGAACGCTCGGATATCGATATCGCCGTCATTGTCCGCGGATTGACCAGACAGACAAGGAACCGGATACTGGAGAAAACCGCTGAAATAGAGTTGGAAAACCTTATGCCGCTTTCCGTGCTCGTCCTGTCTGAGGAAGAGTTCGAAAATCTGAAAAGGCGCGAGAGGCGGATAGCCCTCGATATCGAACGGGAAGGCATACCTCTGTGACCGAAGAGAATAAAAAACAAAATATCGCGGAGGAGATCGCACGGGCAAGAGATTCCATGAGGGCCGCTGATCTGCTCTTCGAAAACGGGCTAATAAACGATGCGGTATCCAGACTATATCATTTTGTTCTTTATCATATAAGGGCGCTGCTGTTATCAAAGGGACTCGAGCCCAAAAGCCATGAAGGGGCCTTGCGGCTTTTCGGGTTGCATTTCGTAAAAGAGGGCCAGTTCGAGGCAAAGGCCTCCCATGTTTTTTCCAAGCTCATGAAATACCGGGAGGAGGCAGACTATAACCCCTCTTATACGTTCACAAAAGAGGATTATATGGAGCTGCGGCAGGAGGCGGAGACCCTATCCTCCGCGACAGCAGCCTGCCTGAAGCAAAAGGGATATCTCTAATTAAATATTAAATTTGTTTTAAACGGATCGCGTTTCTATGCAGTTCCAAAAACCCTCTGCGCTCAAAGTCTTTTAAAAGGCGGCTTACGACCTCCCTGGATGTCCCCAGGTCACTTGCGATCTTCTGGTGCGTGGTATTCAACGAGCCTTCCGGTCCTGAAGGGGCCGGTTGCGCAGGCGCTTCGGAAAGAACTTTCATTTTCAGGTATTCCATAAGCCTTTCATCCATCCTCCTGAACGCCACCTCTTCCACCAGAGCCATGACCTCGCCAAGTCTTCTGCTTAAAAGCGCAAAAATGAACTCCCTTAAACTCTGGGAGTCGGCTAAAAAAAGCATTTTCCTGAATTTGCCCGCGTCGAGCAACGCCACCATGGTGTCTTCGGAAGCTACGGCATTCGCGGGATATCCGGAGCCGGAGAGTATAGCGGAGGCGTTAAGGATGCAGGTCTCTCCGGGGCCCAGGTCATAAAGGGTGATCTCGCGGCCGCTTTCTCCGGCCTTGTAGACCCTGATGCCGCCTTTTATGAGAAAAGCGATGGCATGGCAGGTGTCCCCCTCGGAATAGATGAGGGTCCTGGCAGGTATCTCCTTAAAAATTACTTCTTTTTTTAATTCATCCAAAAGGCCGGTAAAGCCCGGGGGCAAAGAAATTTCCATGGTCTGATTATAAAATATCCGGATTTTTTGAGGGCCGGATAAACTATCTTTTATAAGAGAGATTGCGCCGGGCAGAGAAAAGGGGGAAATCGCCCGGAGGCACAATATCAAAATGGATTCCCGCTTACGACATGCGGGAATGACCCCGACTAAGGAATTCGAGGACAGGCTTAAAAGATTTAAGACGTCATGCCCGAGGACCTTAATCGGGCATCCAATTTGAATCACTTATTTTTCCTGGCTGAACAGTCAGCGCTGCGTCCATGGCGATTTTCCTTTTTCGACGTCCTGCGCCGCGATTTCTTAAAAACCTTTTGTAGCCGGAAGCAATTTTGAGACAGGTTCTGATTCTATTTTGAAAGGTTTTTCAGCTGCAGTCTTGCCGTTTCCGCGGCTTTCTTGATCTCCGCGTTGCCGGGATCGAATTTCAGGACCTCGTCCCAGCTCACTATGGCCTCTTCTATTTTCCCTTGCCTGTAATTTGCCAGGCCTTTTTGTGTAAGCGCCTCGGAGCAATCCCTGATCCGCTTTTTCAAATACCACGATTTCAGGGCCGCAGGCCGGGTGTATTTATAGTTTCTGGCCACCAGGAAATAAAGTCCGCCCGCCTTGCCAAAATCTCCTCTACCAAAAGAAATGTCAGCATCTGCGCTTGCATTCAGAAGCGCCTCCCTGTAGCCCGAGAGCAGTTTTTTATTTCCGGGGTGGAGCGATAGGGCGCTTTTATACAAACTGGCGGCCTTCTCATACTCGCCATGCGTCATTTGGTCTTTTGCCTCATTTATTGCAGGCGAAGGATCATACTCGGGGACTGTCGCCGGGATGACAGGCCGAACGATCCGGACGGGCCGGACCGGCTTTACGGGTTTGGGAAGCGGGGGACTTTTTTTAATGACCGCGCATGAAGACATAAACAAAAGACCAAGTGTGATATACAGAACCAACGCCATGCCGCGCCGGCCCATCAGATCAACTCCGAAAGCATAAAACCGTCATGTTCGTTCTTGAACGTCTTTACAAATACGTTAACAAGGCGCGGATTGAACTGGTCGCCGGAGCACCGCAGTATCTCTTTAAGCGCATCGGCTTCCGAACGGGAGTTCCTGTAGGGCCTGTTGGACGTCATGGCGTCAAACGAATCCGCTATGGATATTATCGCTGCGTGCAGCGGAATTTTGTCTCCGGCAAGGCCGTCCGGATATCCTTTCCCGTTATACCATTCATGATGGTGCCTCACCGCAGGGATATACTTGGCCAGGCTTGCCGCTTTTGATATTATCGCCATCCCGTCCTCCGTGTGGCGGGCCATTTCCCTGAATTCGTCCGCTTCAAGCTTCCCCGGTTTAAGCAGAACGTGGTCCGGGGTCTTGATCTTCCCTACGTCGTGGAAGAGGCAGGCAATCTCCAGGTCCTCAAGCTCTTTTTTCGGAAGGCCCAGGGCCTCACCCATTTTCATCGAATACTGAGCGACTCTGGCGGAGTGGCCCAGGGTGTAAGGGTCCCTTGCGTCTATCGCAGCGGCCAGCACCTTGAGTGTGGAGATATAGGCTTCCTCCAGCTCTCCGGCGTATTCCGCAAGCCTGTCTTTCTGCTCCACTATCAAAGCGGACATCTCATTAAAACTTTCTGTAAGCCGGCCCAGCTCGTCTTTTGCATAGACCTTAAGCGTCCTTTTTTTCCCTTCCTTAAGGTCCATTACACCTGCGGAGAGTTCTTCTATAGGTTTTGTGATGCTTGCGGAAAGCATGAAGACGCCCAGCATTCCAAGGAAAAGGGCCGCGGCAAGTCCCTTAAGCACGCTTTTTTTCGCGCTTTGGCTGGCATTGTACAGAAGTGACCTGTTCATGCCCAAAACCACATAGCCCAGCCCTTTTTTTGCAAAAGCCACCGGGGTTATCACCTCGATGTTTCCGGCCTTCCCTTCGATAACATATCCGTAACGGTCCAGCCTCAGGAGCTTCCCGGATACCGGGGACATGGTCATACCCTGCTTTTTTATGTCGCTGTGCACCAGCGCCTTCATTGAATTATCGGCTATGGCTACAAAATCGATGTCCGGATGGGAGGCTTTTACACGGGCTACCACACTGTCCATTCCAAGCATATCGTCAGATATCATACTGTAGGCGGCAGAGGCCGCCGCGCTTCCGCTTATGGCCTGGGCCCTGTTAATGACATCATGCACGATATAATCCTTAACAGTGCCTACGGTCAGGACCGAAAAGGACAGGGCTATAGTGGCAAGCAGGAAAATTATGAAGACGGCAAATTTGAAACGTATGCTTTTGATGACCATAATGATTGCTCCAGGCTGATGTTAATTCCAATTACTTAAGACCACAGCCGGTTTCAAAAAACTTGATTATTGTACCATAAAACCCACAAAGCAAAATTAATTTCTGTGAGCCCGCTCACCTGCCTTTCCCCTGATTATCCAGGAAAGCTTTACTGTGGGAAATCCCAGGTTTGAAAGTCCGGCCGCCCATGTTTTATCTTTAATCATGGTTGAAATTTTCCTTGCCCCTGCCGGGGCGCGCGGCGTTACGAAAAAAATGCTCGAAGAGGCGCTCAGAGGGGGGCAGTACAAGAACGACTTTTCAGGCATTGTATATCTCGCGCCGGCATCCCAGAAAAGAAAAGAGGCCCAAAGGTCCTTTCACGAGACGGTTTCGCCAGAGGCCAGGAAGGGGGGCTATATCCCTCCCATCATGCTGACCCCGGGACAGCTGGCAAAAAAAATCATAAGAGAGCAGGCCCAAAACCGGCTCCTTTTGTCTTCCTGGCTCAAAGTGCCGCTCATAATGAAGCTTTCGGGAAAAAGCATGGGGCACGCGGCAACCCTGTCAGGTTTCATGGGAGAGATGAAAGGCCATTTCCCGGGGAAAAAAGCCGGCGGGATTCTGGATGCGATCACCCCGCTGATCGATGAGCTGGCAATTGCGGAAGAGATCGGCATAAGACTTGAAGAGACCATGGGGACAATATCCCTCTACGAACAGAGACTGGCTGAAAACGGATTCATCGACCCGGAC
>JAKAEG010000370.1 GCA_021819985.1 Nitrospirota bacterium
AGGGCAGGCTTAAAAGATTGAAGACGTCATGCCCGAGGACCTTAATCGGGCATCCACTTTGAATCACTTATTTTCCGGACGAACAGTCAGCGATGCCTTGAGGACGATTTTTCCTTTTTCGACGCCGTATGCCGCGATTTCTTAAAAACCTCTTGCAGCCGGAAACTATTTTGAGATAGGTTCTATATGCAATATGATTTTTATCATGGCCTGCCAACTGAATGCGGGCTATCATAAAAGCAGGATGTCAACTGAAAAACAGAAGGAGGGCGCTTTAAAATGGCAGCTGCAACCAAGGTAACCAAAGACTCCGTGATTGGCGATGTTATAAACCGAAGCCCCGAGGCAAAAAAAATAATAGAGAAATATTTCGGCAACGGGTGCTTCACATGCCCGGGTATGAAGGTGGAAACACTGGCCTTCGGGGCGACGATGCACAATATGGACGCGGGTAAGATCATTAATGAACTAAACGCCTTGATCGAGGAGGGGAAAAATGAAGGTTAAGTGTTTTGCGTGCGGTGCGGAGGATACAGACAGGGTTTACCTGCACTGTGTCCACGAGGGACAGGAGAAGCTGGTCTGCACAAGATGTCTCCCGATGCTGATCCACGGGGCGCATTAGGTCACAGACCGCGGGTCATAGACCCCTCTGAAGCCTTTCAACGAACGGCGGGGGCAGCCCCGCCGCTCTCATTTTTCGCTGCGTCTCACTGAAATCATACTGGACCCGCACGATCTCCGCCCTGGACCCATTTAAAAGAAGATAACTGGCCCTGGGGTCGCCGTCCCTGGGCTGGCCCACGCTGCCGGGGTTTATTATGTAACGGCACCCGGTCGTCAACTCCGTGCCTGTTTTTGAGGCGGTCAGCCCGCCGGAAGGTGAACGCTCCATTACGAATGGCAGATGACTATGGCCGATAAGACATATCCACCCCTTGAAATTTTCAAAATTAATCTCCGCATCCGAAAAATACAAAAGATAATGCCACTTTTGAGGTTCATAGGGACTTCCATGCACCAGGAAAAGCCCTTCCTTTTCCATCAGTTTGACAAGAGGAAAGGTTTCGAGAACGGCCCTGTTTGCATCCGAGAGCACCTCGCCGGTCCAGCGTATTACCTGCCTGGCGTATTCACTGAAATAAGTTATACCGGTTAACCCAAGGACGGCCCAGTCATGGTTTCCGGCAACGCACTCCAGGACATGTTTTTTGTTTTTTACGGCCGCTATACATTCATTCGGGTTAGGGCCATAGCCTACGACGTCTCCAAGACAAAGCAGCTTCCTCTTTATGCCCGCCTCTGAATCTTTGGCGGAGATATCGGCGAGGACGGCGTCAAGGGCCTCAAGGTTACCATGGATATCCGATATGACGGCATACTCCTCCATGATTCACATCTTATCCCATATGCGGCAGAAATTTAAGCGGTGGAAATTTAAGAGGTCAGCTTTTGGCTTTTCTTTCGGATTTCGCTATTTTGTCCAGGATGCCGTTAATGAAGGCGGAGGATTCCTTCATCGAAAATTTCTTTGCTATCTCCAGGGCCTCATTTATGACAACCGCGGCAGGAGTGTCTTGTTCATAGAGCAGCTCATAAGCGGCGCCTCGCAGCACATTTCTGTCCACCAGCGCCATACGCTCAAGCACCCAGTTTTCAGCATACCTGCGGATTATGGCGTCTATCTCTTCCAGATGGTCGATAGTGCCTTCCACTATACGCTGTGCGAACGCCTTTACCTGTTCGGGCTCATCCAGGGGGCGCCAGAACGAATCAAAAAAATGCTCGCCCGGTTTCTCAGCATTGAAATCAAGCTGAAAGAGCATCTGGAGGGCATATTCTCTGGCCTTTCTTCTTTTCATTGTACTTTTTTATTTTTCGCGGATTTTTTTAAAAATTTATTTTTACCCGGGAGTCCTTTCATATGGATACGCCGTTTTACCGGTTTTTAATTTAACAGAGGAAAAAAATTTTTATTTTTGGACCTATCTCAATCAGGTCCTTAAAGTTTTTAATTTATAAAAAATAAAAAAACTTGAATAAAAAGTTACGCCCGAAAATTCTCAGGTATTTGGATCATCCTCCCGAAAAAAATAAAAAAATTGCCGGAAAGATATCCAAAAAAAATTCAGGGGAGTTTTTTAAGGAGCCTGGCCATCTCTATGGCAGTCAGGGCAGCATCCCAGCCTTTGTTTCCGCTCTTGGTCCCGGCCCGCTCTATTGCCTGCTCTATGTTGTCTGCCGTTATTACGCCAAATGCGATCGGCACCCCGGTCTCAAGCGAGGCCTGGGCCACTCCTTTTGAGACCTCGGCGGCAACATAATCGAAATGCGGTGTTGCCCCCCGGATGACAGCGCCAAGACAGATAACGGCGTCATAGCCGCCCTTGCTTGCGGCCCTTTTTGCCACCAGAGGTATCTCGAACGCCCCCGGCACCTTCATAACGTCTATATCAGAATCGGCTGCTCCATGCCTTACAAGGGCGTCCTTAGCCCCTTCCAGAAGCTTGCCTGTTATGAAATCGTTGAAACGGCCCACCACGACTCCGAACTTCAGCCCATCAGCCTTGAGTTCCCCTTCAAATTGTCTCATACGCTTTGTCCTTCCCCCCGGTTCTGATTACATTAAA
>JAKAEG010000371.1 GCA_021819985.1 Nitrospirota bacterium
TCTAGATGAGGGTTGCCTGATAAAAAAGCCCTTTTTTGATGGAACCACCCAGCATACTTAACATCCTTTTTATAATTTTATCCATTCTCGCGCTGGCTGCGCTCTCCAGTGTCGAGGCCTCCTTCATCGCGGCCAACCGGTACAGGATAAGGAGCCTTATTGAGAAGAACGATAAACGGGCCATTATACTTAAAAAGATACTCGATCATCCTGATAAGCTCTTCAGCGCCGTCATCGTTTCCGCCAACATGCTTACCATCTTCGCCACCGCGCTTGGAACGCTGGTAGCGGTAAAGCTACTGGGCAGCAAGGGCGTGATAATCTCAACCATTGTAATGACCTTCCTCACCGTTATATTCGGCGAACTCACGCCAAAGACATTTGCCATGGCCCATGCGGACGAGTTCGCCCTTTCACTGTCAAAGCCGGTCCAGATATATATGAAGCTCATTCATCCGCTCGTGTGGTTCTTCAGCCATTTTCTGAGTCTTATCGGCATAAAGCAGGAGCCGCTGCCCTCATATCTGACCGTGGATGAGATCAAGGCCGCTATAACCATCGGGGAAGAGGCCGGCACCCTGGAAGAGGAGGAAAAAGAGCTTCTGCACAGGGTGTTTGAGTTTGGGGACATGATGGTCTCCGAGGTCATGGTGCCCAGGACCGAGATCGTTTCCATCTCAAGCATGGCCTCCACCCAGGAAGCCATGTCGCTGGTGAAGGACGAGGGATATTCCCGCTATCCGGTGATAGGGGAGAGCATAGACGATATTTCAGGCATCCTGTACATCAAGGACATACTCATAAAGATGGCCGAAGGCAAAGTTAAGGAAGACACGCCCGTGACGGAGATAATGAGAGAGCCTTATTTTGTCCCGGAAAACAAGATGCTGTCGGAACTGCTCGATGAGATGCAGAAGAGGAAATTCCAGATAGCAATAGTGATAGACGAATACGGCGGGACGGACGGGCTCATTACGTTCGAGGACATTATGGAGGAGATCGTCGGCGGACTTCAGGACGAGTTCGAGGAGATAGAGGCCGGGCGCGAGGTGGAGATAATAGACGAGAGGACCTTTATAGTTTCAGGCCAGACAGGAATGGACGAGGTGAACGAGCTTGTCGGGGCCGATATGAAAACGGCGGAGTTCCACACCATAGGAGGGTTCGTTTTCGGCCTGTTCGGAAGGCTTCCCAAAACAGGCGAGCAGATAAGATACCAGAATTTGCGCTTTCTTATCCTTGAAATGGAGGAAAGAAAGATTTCGAGGGTGAAAATCACGAAGCTGTAGCGCTGTCAGTTCCTCTTTTCGAATGGGGGCAGCCCCAAAAAAGGCTGGAAGAGATATAATTTTCCCATGGGGCGCTTTTTCTGCCCTTTTTTAAAAAATCCATCGCCAATCCTGCAATCCTGGAGTGCTGTCCCGGAAATAGCCTTACATAACAGCTTTCAAGTAAGGTTTAGAAACATAAGCATCTCTAAGGTCGTCACGCCCCGAGTGATTTAATCGGGCATCCAATTTGATGTTTTTGATTTAATTTAATTTAAAATGGATTCCCGATTACTACCTCGGGAATGACAAATAAAGAATCTTACACGTTTCTTTTATAAGCGGATGAACGACTTTCTTGAAAGAGTAAGTTTTAAAGATAATTCTTTCCCGGTGGTTAGGCCGCCGGGCGTTTTGCTTTCAGTGAAGCGGGCCGGAGGAGATTATCTTTTCCACCTCGACCTTGATAAGAGTGGAAGGTATGCCCCCATGGATTTTGGGGATTCCGTTAATGAGAACTATCGGCGCCGTGATGATGCCCTGGTTCAGCAGTTCCCGGATCTCGGTAAAGCCGTCCCCTTCGTCGTTGAAAAGGTCTATGTACTCCACACTGGTCACAGACGGATAATTGGCGTTAAGATCGTTCCTCAATTCATTAGTGATATTTTGATTCTGCTCCTGCTCGCCAAGACTCGAATCGGTCACCGGTATCCAGTTCGCCGGATTATCAAGTATCTGTATATGGACCCTGTTTAACATTTTGGTTCCCTTCCTTTGATTTTATTTTAAATCATTGATAAGAAGGTTGTCTATGAGTCTGGTGGTCCCGACCACAACTGCCCCGGCAAGGATTACATTGTTTTTTTCAATTTTTTCAAGCTCTTTGAGAGTTTCCGCATCATAAACGGAAATATATTGCACCTGGCTTATGAGCGGCTCTGCGGCAAGCGCCTGGCGCATGGCCGCGCCAATGAGGGCCGCATTCTTTTGCCCCTCTTTTACAGCCTTTGCCCCGGCCTGAAGCGCCCGGTAGAGGCCTGCGGCCGCCTTTTTTTCCTCCGGTTTCAGGTAAGCGTTCCTGGAGCTTAAGGCCAGTCCGCCGGACTCCCTGAGCGTCGGACAGACGACCACCTCCAAGGGGAGATCCATATCTTTTACAAGCCTTTTTATGATCTGGGCCTGCTGATAATCTTTCTGCCCGAAGTAGGCCCTTGAAGGCTGGACAATGTTGAAGAGCTTCAGGACCACGGTGGCAACGCCCTGGAAATGCCCCGGCCTGAAAGGGCCGCACATGGTTTCGGAAAAAACCCCTTCTATTTCGACTTTCGTGCAGAAATCCGGAGGGTACATGCTATAGATCG
>JAKAEG010000372.1 GCA_021819985.1 Nitrospirota bacterium
TTTCCATCCTTTCCCCCAGGTCCTCACCCCTTTGAGGCATGTAAAGCCTTCCGCTTCCAAGCCAATTTTTCATATCTGTTTCCCGCTCAGGCGGTGAAAAGACTATCCTTGCTGAAAATGGACCTTTGGGACCGGTATCATCCAGATTCTTAATCAGATGCATGATCATCCGTTTATAAAGAACCGCCGCCGATTTTATTCCAAGATAGCGGGCAAGGCGCGTTTTCACTTTGCCCGCTTCGGGGTATTTCATGAAAACTAACAGCTGATTTTCCGCAATCATTTCATATTGAAGAGGCATTGCGTCCCCTGACCTTTCTATAAATTACGGGCAGTAAGGGCATAAGTGCCAGGATGCCCAGGGCCATCAATACATGGCGCGAGAATATGTCCCTTGGCGATTGAATATAACGAATATGGGTCCCGGCATATGAATAAATGAATGAGGCCGGGAATATCCCTACGGAAGTCGTCCAGACGAATGTCTTCAGACGAACGTTTGAGAGCCCTGCAAGTGCATCCACGAGCACGAAAGACACAAGAGGCGTCAGCCTTAGAGACAGGAGATAGCGATATCCGTTTTTCTCAACCTCTCTGTTGAAGTGCGCCAGCCGTGCCTGGAATTTTTGCTGGACCCAATCCCTGAAAAGATATCTTGAAAAGAGAAATGCAATACTCGCCCCTGTGGTCGCCCCGATATTTATATAGATGGCGGAAGGCAGGGCGCCAAACAAAAACCCTCCGGCCAGACTGAGAGGCTCCGAGACAAGCGGCACGGCAAAAGAGGCTATCAGAATGTAGGCAATTATGTATCCGATCACGAAAAGCATGTACCTTTCATCTACCAGCCCCCTTAGATAATCCCTGTTTCTCTTTATATCCTCAAAGGTAATGTAGTGCCCGATTCCAAAGACCCTTATTCCAATGATAATGGAAATAATTATCAGTGCAATTACGACCCTCTTTCTCGCGCTCTTGTTCTTTAAAAAAGCCGGAAGCCTCATTGTTTATTTGGTATTGAAGTCCTGATACTGCTCTTGCTCAACTTGCCCCGCCTATCTTACGGAGCAAAATAAAAATTCCGGCTCCAAGGACAGCGCCGATAGGCAGCGTGGTTACCCATGCCCTTTTCATTCCGACACCTCCGTTCAGTATTGTATTTTTTACTAAACTTTGGTGTCCACTTTTTCCATCTTACCTCAGCATCCGCAATGCCCTGGCTCTTCCTTTTCCTTGGCCGGACTGCCGCAATCCTTGAACTCGCCAAAGTGCTCTTCGAAACTGCCCGTTATATGGAAGTAATCACTAAACCTTGTCTTTGACAGCATCAGGGCCGTATTGCCGCAGACCCTCACAGGAAGGTTTTTCTCGAATATATGAGAAGAGTCAAGCTCGAACCTGAAAAGGGATTCCGGGATGCCGCCTTTGTAGACAGCCACATGCCCGTATTCCTCGCAGGCGTCCTCAAGCCCCTCCAGTTTCCACAGGCGATAGGTGACGGAATAAAAAGTAATGTTGCCGGCGATCTCCTTTATCTCTTCATTGGTTATGTCGATAACCCTTTTGGAGACGACTCTCGGGTCGGCAAATCCGGCCCTTTTGGCCATTCTCTCAAAATCCTTGTAATATAGCGCTCCGCCAAGGCATTCCCCATGGAGGACGGGGTCCGTTTTGAGTTTGCCAGGTATCCGCCGGTCGGAATATACATCGGAAAAGTAGAATTCACCGCCTGGTTTGAGCATCCTCCATACCTGTTTGATGATGCTCTCCTTGTCAGGCACAAGGTTTATCACGCAATTGGAGATTATTAAATCCAGCGATTCATCATTAAAATGATTGCCGGCGTTCTCAATGTAATCCTGTATGAACTCCACATTCGGCCTCTCATATCCGAACCTCCCCGTCTGCTCTGGGATGTATTTACGGGCCACTTTAAGCTGTTTTTCAGTCATGTCAAGCCCGTAAACGAAGCCGCTTTGCCCTGTAAGTTTGGACATTACATAGGTGTCCCTGCCGGTCCCGCATCCCAAATCGAGCACCTTTAAGCCATCAAGGGCAAGAGACACCGGCGAGCCGCAGCCGTAGTATTTTACTTTTATCTCTTCCGCGATATAAGGCAGCACCTTCTTGATATGAGCAGGCAGGGAATCCGGTGTACAGCAGGCGGACGTCTTTAAGTCGGATGTGCCATGGAGGGTCTCCCCATAATATTTTTTTGCATTCTCCCTGGCGTCAAAACCGGTCTTTGCCTCTTCCTTTATGAGAACACCCCGGCAACTGCTGCCTGAATTTACCGTGCACGCGTAGCAGTGGACGTCACAGGTTATCTCCGGGCTGAAATCATCGAAATCGATTTCCCAGAATTTCTTGTCCTCGTAACCTTTGGTCCTTACGCCCAGTGCCAGATTGAAGTCACAGTCATAGATATAACCCTGATAATCCACAGAGACCTGATATCTGCACATAATTTTATCCAGGGTTTCAGGATTAAAATTGTCAACCAAAAGCTGCATGTAGGGCCTGCGTCAGATTTGTGGGTTTCCCCCCTTGACTCTTTTTTTTGGCTGTTTTATTGTTGATATATATCAACAATAAGGAGGAACTATGAG
>JAKAEG010000060.1 GCA_021819985.1 Nitrospirota bacterium
GTGTTCTGCCTCGGTTGGTGATCGTGACCCTGCGCAGCTCAATATCATCCTCCGGAGAGACCGCGATCTCGGTATGTGTGTCAAAGTCGTGGTCCAGGCAGCGAAACTCCGCCCTGCCTTCGGAGAAAATAGCCTCGTAATTTTTCGAGCGTTTGAGCGCCGGCTGATATGCGGCCGACCAGAACTCCCCGCTTGCCACTTCACGGATATAACAGAAAGTGCCCCAGTCGTCGCAGGTTGTGTCTTCACGCCAGCGAGTGACTGCTATGTCTTTCCAGCGGCTGTACCCGCCTCCGGCGTTCGTGATCATCACGTGGTATCTGCCGTTGGACAGCAACTGCACTTGGGGAAACGGCGCGTCCGGGCTGCTGAAAGAGCGCACGGAGGTCTCCGCGCCGGTGGGAAAAACCTTATGTTGTGCTTCAACGAGATCGGCGGTCTGCGAATATAAGGTCGTGGCCCTCGGCACCCTCTCCTGGAGCAGAAGCGTGGTTGCCTGGAACAAGGGGTCCGACTCGAACCGTTTCTGCATCGGACGGTCCAACAGCAGGTAGGCCAGTGAGAGAAAGCTCATGCCCACATGATGCGCCATAAATGATCGCACCACGGCGCTCGACTGCCTGCGCAGCAGACGCGATGGAGTGTAATCGACCGCTTCATAAAAACCGAATTTGCCCTCATATCCTTCGGCAGCGAGCCGCTGCATGTTCAGGCATGCCTCCTCGGGAGCCACCATCAGCGCAAGCGCCGAGGCATAGGGCGCAACGACAAGGTCGTCGGCGAGCCCGCGTTTGAGTCCAAGGCCGGGTACGCCGAAGGCGCGATATTGATAATTGAGATGAGCATCGATCGTGTTATAGCCGGATTCCGAAATGCCCCAGGGCACCCCCCGTTTTCTCCCATACTCGATCTGCTTGGCCACTACAGCCTTGCAGGTCTCATCGAGCAGCGTACGCTCATACGCCGGCATAACCAGAAGCGGCATGAGGTATTCGAACATCGAACCGCTCCAGGAAACAAGGATCGGCTCTCCACCGGCATTCGTGAGCAGACGACCCAGGGCAAACCAGCTCGCCTGCGGTATTTGCCCCTGGGCTATCGCTACGAAAGTGCAGAGTCTCGCTTCCGAAGCCAACAGATCGTAGTAACTCGTATCCCGCCTGTGGCCGTCAACGTTATACCCGATGGCCATCAAATGACTCGCCTCGTCGAACAGGAAGTCATACTGCATCAGGCTGAGTTCGCCGGATTTCAACACGAGCTTTTCGATGGCCGTGATCCTTTCGGCGGCGGGAGCGTTTCCACTGCCCGCCAGTTCGCGCAACGTCGGCATCTCATCAATGCCGTCAGCCGTGGAAGGGGCAAAAAGCGTGAGATCATCGAGCGCGGCCCGGCATTGCCCGGTAAAAGCGCGGGCCCACCAACCTGCCTGGTCCTCTGTCTGATTCTCCGAACGGGGGCCCAAAAAACTGTTGATCCCGGAAAGCACCTCCTCTGCATGCTTCGCGATTCGATCAAGGCTGAGCCGCACAGCCGCGAATGAGGCCGGCTTGAAATTGCACGCATATTCCAGGTCCTTTTTAAGTTGTGCGAGCAAGTCAGAGATGTTTTTTCCTTCAGCCCCTGCTTCGGTTGCCGCATCCAGGAGGACCCCCAGCGTATCGCGGAGCCCGTCAAACACCTGCGGACCAAGGACCGGCTGGCCGGGAAGCGCGATCAGCCCCTGCCTCAACGTAAGCAGATGGGCCGCGAGGTTGCCGCTGTCCACTGTCGAAACGTATTTTGGCGGCAGCGGCTTCAGAGACTGCGTGTCATACCAGTTGTAGAAGTGGCCCTGATAGCGCTCCAGCGCTCCCATTGTGGAGAGGGCATTGTGCGTGCGTTCGATTAGTTGCCGTGTGGAAATATAGCCAAAGTCGTGAGCCGATAAATTCGCCAGCAGCGAGAGTCCCATGTTAGTCGGAGACGTGCGATGCGCAATGGCGGCAACCGGGTGCTCCTGATAATTATCGGGCGGCAGCCAATTGTCTTCAGGACCGGCGAATGTCTCGAAAAAGGCCCACGTTTTACGGGTAAGCTTTTGGAGAAAGACGGTCTGGTCAGGACTTAGCCTTGCTTCATTGCGGGCAAGGGGCTGGCTGATCCACAGCGCGATAACGGGTGAGGCAAACCAGAGCAATAGTATGGGCGCAGCCACTCCCAAAACGGCGGGATTAAAAAGCGCCAGGTAGATTATCGCTGCGACGGCAAGAAAGGGAGCAAACCACATTGTCCGGCAAATACCCGGGGGACCACCAATACGGGAGCTGCGCGCATTTTTATCCGGATCGCCCGAAGGACTCCATTCGAGAAGCCGCTTGTGCGTGACCAGCATTCTCCAGGCCGTACGCACGATCGCATCCAGACTGAAAAACGCCTCGTACGGGAGACATGCGAGCATAAAGACAACCTGAACAAGACGCCTGGCGGTGGAGCGTATCACGGCAGCGAGATGCTGCACAAAATGCATATCGTCAGGCTTCCTGATCAGCTCCAGAAGAGAGGATATCAAAGAAGGAATGAAAATGATCCCTATTACCGACAGGCTCCAGAACCATGGCGAGGACAGGACCGTCCAACCCAGCAGTACGAGAAGTGTCAGGGCCGGAGGCACGAGGCTTCGCCGAATATTGTCGAAGAGCTTCCACCGGGAAAGCAGCGATAGAGGATTTTTTTTCTTTTGCCGCCGCCCGCCGGTCTTCGTTTTGGTTTTAATATTGATATCGGGGCCGGGAGCAGGGACAAACGGCAAAAGCCAGCGCACAAGCTGCCAGTCCCCGCGAATCCAGCGATGCCGCCGGCTCACATCCGCGCTGTAGCGGGACGGATACTCCTCGTACACCATTGCGTCACTCAACAAACCCGCGCGCGCGTAACACCCTTCGATTAGATCGTGACTCAAGATCCGGTTATCGGGGAAACGTCCGCCGAGGGCCTTCTCGAATGCATCCACGTCATAGATCCCCTTGCCGGTAAAAGAGCCTTCGCCGAAGACATCCTGGTAGACATCCGAGACGGCACGCGTGTAAGGGTCGATGCCGGGATCACTGCCGTACAGGCGCGCATACCGCGAGCGGTTTGTGCCGGGCAGACTCACCGCGACACGCGGCTGGAGGATACCGAACCCGTCAACAACGCGCTGCTTGCCTTCGTCATATTGCGCACGGTTCAGCGGGTGAGCCATGGCCCCCACAAACTGCCGTGCCGCGTCGCGCGGCAACTGGGTATCCGTGTCAAGGGTGATCACGTACTTTACGTTCGACAGGATCTCCGTATTACCGGCTATAAGCGAAAAGCGGTTTTCACCCGTCAGGTCATGCGCTGCGCCATTTTCTCCGCCGCGCAATAAGGCATTCAATTCCGCCAGTTTTCCCCGCTTGCGCTCATAACCCATCCAGACCCGGTCCCGGGCATTCCATCGGCGCGGGCGGTGGAAAAGGAAGAACGTATCGCTTTTTGCGTTACGGTATTTTTCATTCAGTCCTTCGACTCTCTGCCGGGCAAGCGATAACAGAGGCTCGTCCTCCTGCAGTGTTTCATCCGCCGCATCCTGAAAATCGGTCAGCAGGCCGAAGTGCAGGTTATCGTCACGATTTGCGAGAAACCTGACTTCCAGCCCCTCGATCAGGTCCTCGACCCCCTGGGCGTTTGTGAGCATCGCCGGGACAATGGTAATGGTCCGCGATTCAGGCGGGATCCCTTGGGAAAAATCCATTCGCGGCAGCGGCTGCGGGATTACCAGCAATGTCGCAAGCCAGTTTACCACGGCAAGCGCGAGCTGGCTTGCACACAGCGCCGAGAGCAGGCCGGTCGTCACAAGCAGCCAAAGAGGTAAGCCATCAGCATGCGCCTTAGCCAGCAATGCCACGGTTAAGATCGCTGTAATAAGCGTGATCGCGCCCAGATAGAGGAGTAAAGGGAACCGGGAACCCACTTTCCGAAGGGCCCCGGAGAAAGACGATCTCACATGTGCCATAGTTTCAAGCTGCGGCAATCCCTTGTCGATCAGATAATAACCCACATGAGAGGTGCGATCACATCGGGCGCAGACGTCTTTATTGTCCGCACTCTCACGCGCGAGCCGTACCGCTTCGGCTGCCACCTCGCCTTCCGAAAGCCGTCCGCTCTTTGCTATTTTCTCTACCACGTGACGGTAACGGTCACGCGTGGAAAAATCCATTTTGCCGTATGCGCCACCCACGTCTTCACGCAAGGTTTGTTCCACTACGCTCATCGTCTCGACGAACTCGCGCCAATCCATCGTGCCAAGGAAACGAAGGCTGCCGATGCTGTTGCTCATCGAGACCTGATCAGCTGCCTGTTGCTGGTTCTCCGACTGAACCAGACGGTCGATCGTCAGACTGCTCTCGGAGAGTCGCTGCTCGATCCAGGTGAGCGGCATTGCCAGGGCGGGGCCCTGACCCTGAAGGCGGCGGGCAAATTCCGCGACAAACGCGCTCTTCAGCGGCGGGTTTGACCGCGCCATGTCCGCAATGGCCAATATAAGGCTTTTAGGGTCCTTTCCGGCAACCTCTGTAATCCGGTCCGCCCAGTAATCAGCCTGGTTCCGGTCTAGCCTGTCGGCGGCGATCCGCGCCCCAACGCGCCGGAGATTCTCGATCAACGCGAGCCGCAACATGATAGGTATTGCCCACAATTCTCCCAACTTAAGGATGGCGACTGTCTGGTAGGCTGCCACGAACCTGCTCAGATTTTGCTGATCTATCCGCCCATCGCTGTGTGAGATCGTCTCCAAGGCGATGTCATACACGCGCGGAAGCCCTGCCGAAAGTCCGCCCAGCAGGCGGGGAAGCTCGCGGCTGTACCCCTTCGGCAGATGTCTCCTGGCCGTGCGGATCTGTTCTTCGATCAAATAAAAATTATCGAGCAGCCATTCGCCCGCCGGCGTGATACGGCGATCAGTCGTAATTGCCTCACTCAGCAGGCTGCGTGTGCCGGTCAGGATAAGTTCATTGCCGGCCAGCCGCGCCAGGAGCTGATCCGGGGCATATTCAGAGCTTAATTTATGCAGGCCCGCGAGGGTCTTGCCGTGCTGCTCCATCTGATCGCTGCTGAACAATTCAGACCGCAATGGAGGCTCGCAGACAGCGCACTTATTTGCCAGGTCTGTTCCGCGGAAGCTCGCACGTAATTGATGCAGACTACCCATGACGGTCTTGCTGTTCAGTTTCAACTTTAAGGTCTCCTTCTTATTGAAAGCCCGATAGACAAACTTATCTGAGAGAGGCATTTTAACTACAAAAAAAATCCGGCATGCCTGAAAAAACAATACTCCCAGGTTGTTATAAAGACATTACGTGAGCCCTCATGCAAAGAGGGTTTGGACTATATTGGGGAACTCTCCAGAGGGGAGATAGTATATCCGCTAATGGGAAAATAATTGAATAATTAAAGACTGTAACAGGGCTTCTCTATCATCGTTCACTATACCATATTAATGGTCCCTCACGTTTATAATGATCGGGAGCATGCGTTATTCGTTGATATCATTTGGCCTTGCTTTTGAAAAATTACTGATGTGTGACATGACGCAACTCTCAGGAAAAAGTGTCCAGCACCATATCTGCCGGTCATTGAGGTCCTTCACAAATGGTGGGGAGGTCCGTCATAAATGCGCGCTGCAAAGATATCTCCTCAATAACACTGGCGATGCGGCTCATACTTCTGGTAGCATTAGATATCGGTTGTCGAAAATCATGAATATAGCTGGCAATACCAAAGGAGGCACATAATGGGAGATAAAGGCGGCAAAAAGGGCAAGGACAAAGACCTGAAACAAAAGGCGACCAAACTGGCAAAAGATCAAAAAGCGAAGCAAAACAAACAACCGAAAAGCACATCGAAATAGGGGCGGATTTAACTGCTCAAGATATAAGTGCTTTTCTTGAGCAGTGATGGTCTTCATTTAATTATCATTGGATAGCGGATTCGTTATTTATGGTTTTCTTGCTTCGAGTCCTTGAAGCCGTTTGAAATCCTTCTCATCATATGTAAAAATTGTCGTTAAACCCCTCTCCATGCCCCAGAAAGCCATCAGTGCATCGGCAAACTTTATATTTTTCTCAGCATAGGCATCAATTGCTTTTCTGAAGATATCCTCCATTTCGATGCTAAGTTCCGGTGTATTCAGGAGCGCGGTAACCAATTGCTGAATATCATGCTTTTTGAGTTTATATACTTTCTCAAGCACAAAGACAATCTCCATTACGGCAACAGGTAAAAGGTAGAGCGAAATCCCCTTGTTTTTGGCCTCTTTGATGAGTTTCTCTGAAGCTTTTCTCTTCAGTTCGTCATCATTTAATAAAATTCTTAGGATGACGCTCGTGTCGACAAATGCCTTATGCACTTTCCTTCGCTACCTCCTCCGTTGCCTTTTCGATCATTTCCTCAATACTTATGCCGGGATTTGGAAGTGTGCCAGCATAATCGAATATGGTCTTTCCTTTTTTAAGAACTATTCCGTCTTTGCTTTCTTCTAACACGAGGGCGTCCCCTATATTAATCCCAAATTTGTCCCGCATTTTTTTAGGAAGCGTGATTTGGCCTTTGGGTAAGACTTTTACAGATTGCATACCTGATCTCCTTATTCCTACTTATTAATTAATCCTACCATATTAAGTTATGATATTTCATTTGGGGAGGTTGCAGGGCTATTCTTCAGGAACATTTAAAAAACGTGGTAGAAAGGCTTTCAAAAAACAAAACTCCGGCAAAATCCCGGCAAAAGAAAAAGGGGACGGCGGATGAAACACCGTAACCCCTTGATTAATATGGTCGGGGCGAGCCGATTCGAACGGCCGACCTCTCGCACCCCAAGCGAGTGCGCTAACCAAGCTGCGCTACGCCCCGATTTAAAAAACAAAAAAGACTAAAATTGTTGCAGAATTTCGCGAAGGCGGTTTTTTATATACTGCAGACTGCCAGGAGATATGGCCGCGTTCTCATTGTCCTCCTGGACCTCTTTAGGTTCCCTTGTGCCTTCCGTTTCAAGCCTGAGTCTTACGCCTTCTATCGTGTACTTCTGGTCATACAGAAGTTCTTTTATCCTGAGTATCAGGTCGAGGTCTTTCCTGATGTAGACCCTCTGGCCCGACTTGTTTTTCCTGGGCCTCAGGAACGGGAATTCAGTTTCCCAATATCTTAACACATACGATTCCACTTTTGTCAGGCGGCTTACCTCGCCTATCTTGTAGAAAAGCTTGTCCGGAAACTTCTTCTGCTCCGGACTGTTTTTACTGGCCCTCGCCTTTTGCATGCTGTTTCTCTATGACCGCCTTCATTTGGTTGCTGGCCCTGAATGTAAGCACCCTTCTGGGTGTGATCTCAAGCTCGTCGCCGGTTTTGGGGTTCCTGCCCCTCCTTGCCCTCTTCTGCCTTACATTGAAGGTGCCGAACCCGGAAAGCTTCACGCTTTCCCCTTCCCTGAATGCCTGGGCAATTGTGTCGAATACGCTTTCGACAATGGTCTGGGCTTCTTTTTTTGAAAGCCCCACTTTTTCAAAAATTATCTCAACAAGGTCAGCCTTTGTCATAAAGTTTCTAACCGCCTGGTAAATGGTTTTCCTAATTATATTGAGCACATACATTAGATGTCAATACAAATTCTGAAAAAATTGGACGTTTAACGGATGTTTTTGCGGCAGAAGATATGGAAGGAGATTAATTTACCAATTCATTGAAATTTCCGGACTGGAATGATATTCTATCTAAACGGGGCTGTAGCTCAGTTGGGAGAGCGCTTGAATGGCATTCAAGAGGTCGTCGGTTCGATCCCGATCAGCTCCACTTCCATTTTCATAAAAAGGAGGATCGATCAAAATGGCTTGCAAGGGAAAATGCGGATGTGGCACAAACAAGACGGCAAAAGGTAAAGAGACGGGCAAGGAGACAAAGAAGAAATAGGTTTTTTAAAAAATTCTCCTGTTCTTAAGATCAAAAGGGGCCAGAAAGTTCTGGCCCTTTTTTCGTTTATATAACTCAGCTTTTTTAAGGACCTATCTCAAAATTGATTCCGAAGCGAAAGAGAGCGAAAATTGTGGCGGCAATTTCTTCTGGACAGTGAGAAAAGGGGAAATCGCCCGGAGGCGCAACAACAAAATGGATTCCCGCTTACGACATGCGGGAATGCCCCCCGGCTAAGTAATTCGAGGGCAGGCTTAAAAGATTTAAGACGTCATGCCCGAGGACCTTAATCGGGCATCCACTTTGAATCACTTATTTCTCTCCGGACGAACAGTCAGGGTTACGCCCAGGACAGATTTTCCTTTTACAAGCCGTATGCCGCGATTTCTTAAAAACTTCTTGCAGCCGGAAGCAATTTTGAGATAGCTTCTACCGTTTCCCTATTGAAAAGGCCTTTCCCAACTGCCTGCCCACCCCATAATAAAAACGGCTTTCAGGAGTAAAGATAAGAGGCCTTATTTTTTCTATATCGGGAGTCGTGCCGTTTTCAGAAAGCACGGAAACATCCGCTTTTATGTCCATTATTTCCCCTATGAATTGCGTATGAAGCCCTATCTCCACCGTCTGCAACAGCCTCAATTCCAATATGAGCGGAAACTCGCCCACATAAGGGGCATCCACCACCTGGCTTCTTACCGGCGTGAGCCCGGTTTCCTTGAACTTATCCACGTTCTTGCCCGATACCATTCCAAAATAATCCGCCTCTTTCATATGCTGCTCCCCTGGTATGCTGATCGTGAATGCCTTTCTCTCGATCAGGTTCCCATAGGAGTAGGTGACCTTTCTTAATGAGACGGCCATGGACGGCGGAGCCGAGCAGCAGACACCTCCCCAGGCCGCTGTCATTACATTGGGCCTGCCTTCGCGGTCATACGTGCCCACGATCATGACCGGCGTGGGATAGAAGAGGACTTTTGCGCCAAGCGATTTCAATTCCATTAAGGGCCTCCTGAACTTTTTTATTTTTCAAATGAGATAATAACCCCCGGTTGCTGGAAGGTCAAGGGAAATGGAGGGCCAAAACAATGATTTTCATTCGAATTCCGCAACCGGCAAGGTATAATAGTGTCCGAAGCGCGTTTGAAAAACCCCTCTTGGGAGGGGTGGCCAAAGGCCGGGGTGGGTCTGATTCAGGACAAACCGGACTGTTAGGGACACTGCGATAGCATAGAATTTTATTCGCCGGATGATACATTTCTTCACCGGATGAAACGGGGTTTTCCAAAAAATCCAAAAAATCCAAAAAAACAAAAAATTAAAGGAGCAAAAATATGGGACTTCTGGAGAATTTAAAAAATTTTTTCTTTAACGCGGACGAAGAGGCTGCCCGGCCCGAAACGGGCCGGAATGAGCCTTGCTGGTGCGGCAGCGGCAGGAAATACAAAAAATGCCATCTCGCCGATGATGAAAAGAAACTTGCTAAAAAACATGAAGCCGCATGTGCCGGCAACACCTGAAAGGCTTCCCACTAGCTGAGTTCAGCGGATTATCTTTACTGGCAAAAGCCTTTTTTGTTATTATGTACTGTTGTGGAGAGGTGGCCGAGTCGGTCGAAGGCAGCCGCCTGCTAAGCGGTTGTGGGGGTAACACCTCACCCAGGGTTCGAATCCCTGCCTCTCCGCCATAAAACTAAAATAAATTAGCAATAAGGAGGATTTGCAATATGTTAAAGAAATCTGTTTTGCTTCTCGCTGCTTTTACGCTTGTCCTTGGGTTTGCTTCTTGCAAGAAAAAAGAAGAGGCGCAGCCGCCTCAGCAGATGGCCCCGCAACAGACGCCGAGCATTGTCATGCCGCAAGGCGGGCCGCAGGTAACAGTGCCGCCGGCAGTTCAAAGCTCCTGGAAAGCGGTCGTGCTTGTTGTAGAGAACAAGGCCACGGGGAAAACATCCGATGCCACCGTAAACATCGGCTCCGATTATGCGGTCCCCGGTTCCACCATCAAGGTCGAAGTGGTAAGCTTCCTTCCGGATTTCAAGATGAGCGGCTCTGAAATAACTTCGGTCTCGAACGATCCCAATAACCCGGCCGCGCAGGTGAGGGTATCCGATAACGGCAAGGAGATATTCAAAGGCTGGCTGTATTCCAAATACCCGGCCATCCATCCTTTCCAGAATGACAAGTACGGCATAACGCTCAAAAAAGGGGTCAAGAAGTAAGACAACCCCGGTCCCAGGCCGATTGAAAAAAGAAGGGAATTCGCTTCCGGAATTCCCTTCTTTAATTTGCGGTCACACCCGCGCTGCCATTTTTTTCGGGAGTTCACCTGTCCCAGGTAAATCCATCTTAGCAAGTTCGGAAAACCCGTTTTTTACCGGCGATTCGGGTTTTCATCCGGTGGACCCGGTTTCAGGTTTTACCTCGGGGAAAACGTATCGCATTCGGCGTGGTCCTCATGGCTGCCCACATCAATGCCTTCAGCCGAACATTCCAGGTTCTTGTTGTACTTGCAGTTGTCCACCTTGCAGGCCCCTACCGCCCCTGTCTGGTCCACACCGCCCTTATTGGCGCTCCTAAAAAACGTATCGCAGTAGGGACGGGGGCCTCCGACCGTTATCGCCATCGCATGGCATTCGTTTCCGGGCTTGTTGTAAGAACAATCCGCTACGTTACAGCTTTTGATAATCGACATTTGCATGGTCACATTTGCTGGCATTTTCTACCTCCTTTTTTAGGCACACATTCAAGCACGCATTTACACTCCGGGGATATCTTGTTTTTATTTTATCAACTGCCCGCCAGGTGTCAAATCCGGATATTAAGGGTCTTCATAATATTCATGGATATTGGTCTTTATTCGTCATGCCCGAGGACCTTAATCGGGCATCCATTTCAACTTGGCCAGTCTTTATCAAAATAAAATCGGGCGCTAAAGACATGCGGGAATGACGGCGTAGAATGTTCAGACTATTTTGAGACCATTAATATATCCTGCTTATTCTCATCCGGATAAATATTTTTTAAAAAATACAGGTACCAGTTATGCCCTGATGCGGGTATTATTTAAATAATGGATCCAGTGGCCAGTTCATATGATTGCCTGATAGTTGGGGCCGGGCCGGGCGGACTGCAGGCGGCAATTTATCTGTGCCGTTATGGCCGGGACGTCCTCATCGTGGACAGGGGAGGAGGAAGGACCCGTCACGCCAGGAGGATCGAGAATTTCATGACCCATTCGATGATCTCCGGACAGGATCTTATTGAAAAAGGTCTGGCCCAGGCGGCCCGCTTCGGCGCCCGGACGGAAAAGAAAACCGTAACTTCCATTGAACGAAGCGGGCATGAAGGGCCTTTCGGTTTTCTGGCCCGGACCGCGGGCGGGGGGCTTTACAAATCAAGGTCGGTGATCGTGTCAAGCGGGGCACAGGACATCCTGCCCAGGATCGAGAACCTGGCCAGATACTTTGCCTGGAGTTTTTTTACCTGCGTGGACTGCGACGGTTACAGGACACGGGGGAAAAAGACCGCCATACTTGGAGATTCCGAATCAACCCTGCGACTGGCTTTGGCGGTTAAACAGATGTACACAAAAGATGTTGCCGTTGTCCTCGATGGATATACCCCTCCTCCCGGATATATGGAGGAGATGCAGCAGGAGGGCATTGAGATCATATACGACAGCCCGGCGGTCCTGCATGGCGACGATACCCTGCGTTCGATGGAACTTAAAAGCGGCAGGCGCATCCTGTGCGACGCCGTCCTTTCGAACTATGGTTACAAACTTAACGATTCTTTCCTGGGAGGGCTCGGCCTTAAGAAAGACCCGGCTGGAAAATACCAGACCAACAGGCATTTCGAATCCAGCCTGCCGGGGCTTTACATAGTGGGCCACCTTGCCGGAAGCGACCAGGCCATCATAGCCGCCGGAGAGGGCGCCATGGCGGCCATGGATCTGAACAAGAGACTGATCGAGATGCATTCGGAATAGGCCCCCGTAT
>JAKAEG010000061.1 GCA_021819985.1 Nitrospirota bacterium
GCCCTCACTGGCAGCCCTGTTTATGATCTTGTCGTCAATGTCGGTGAAATTTTTAACGAACCGGATATCGTATCCCCTGTGACGGAAATACCTTCTTATGGCGTCAAAGACGACCGCGCTTCTTGCGTGCCCGATGTGGCAGACGTCGTATACAGTCACGCCGCAGACATACATGCCTATCCTGCCCTGATCGAGAGGGACAAAGGTCTCTTTTTTGCCGGTAAGAGTGTTGTATATCTTCAACGCCGCTTCCTTTCCTTCAAGCCTTTCTATATTCCCCAGGATTTCCTGCAGTTGGCTTTCGATAGCGGAGAATTTTTCCTCATATGGGTCGGCTAAGCGTATGTGGTCGAGCACTTCTTCGAGCCCGTCCTGATGGACCCTGAGGACCTTGCGTTTGGCTATCCGCGCCGGGACCCCTACCACTACGGAATGGGTAGGAACGGACTTCAGCACAACGGAATTAGCCCCTATCTTAACATAATCCCCTATGGTTATAGGCCCAAGGATCTTTGCCCCGGCCCCAACCACAACATGGCTGCCAAGCGTAGGGTGCCGCTTTCCTTTTTCCTTGCCAGTTCCTCCGAGTGTCACCCCCTGATAGAGAAGGCAGTCCGGGCCTATTTCCGCGGTCTCTCCGATAACAACACCCATCCCGTGGTCAATAAAAAACCCGGGTGCTATTTTTGCCGCGGGGTGTATCTCTATGCCAGTGAAAAGACGTGACAGAAACGCAATGACCTTTGGCAGGAAGGGGACGCCAAGCGCCCGCAGAGCGTGTGCCGTCCTGTGCAGGACTATTGCATGGAAACCGGGATAGAAAAGGAGGACCTGCAGACTGCTCACCGCAGCCGGGTCCTTGTCGAACACGGCCCTGAAATCCCTTTTCAGGTCGGCCAATATTCCCATTTGTCCTTTAATTTAACAAAAAAGGGATGTTTGGGCCAAGGCCCTTTTTGTTCGGGAACGAGCCACGAAATTAAATTTGCTTTAAAGACGTCATGCCCGAGTGAAATTTTTTGCGGTAAGTCGCGGGAAGCTGCGGAAGCGCTATTTCCCGAAAAACTCGCTGTAAAACCCCATCGCCCGTTTCGAGTATTCGGGATAAACATCCAGGGTCTTTTTGAAGAGCTTTTGGGTCTCGAAGAAGCTTTGCTCCTGCGCGAACCATTCCGTCACTATTTCGGGGGTCACTTCTATATGGAACTGGAGGGAATAGACATTTTTGCCCCATTTGAACGCCTGGTTGGCGTAAACCGGTGAGGAGGCAAGCCTTACGGCCCCATCGGGCAGGTCAAAGGTGTCCCCGTGCCATTGAAAAACCTCCGCTTTGGGGGCACCCTCGACCGAAAGGGTCCTGAACACGCTGTCACTCATCCCTTCGGGGTTTATTTCCACCTCAGACCAGCCCACTTCCTTCTGCCCGCCTGAATAAACCCTTGCGCCCAGAACATGAGCTATCATCTGCGCCCCAAGACAGACCCCAAGGACGGATTTGCCCTTTTTTATGAAATCCTCGATGACGGCAGCGCCTTTGCCCAGGTGGGAATGCATGTGCATCTCGTAAACCGCCATGGGGCCGCCCATCATGATCAGATGCGTGTAGTCCTGGCCGGAAGGCACTTCCTGGCCCTCGATTAATTCGACAACATCGAAAGGGACAGCCTGGCCTTTAAGGTAATCCGCGATGGTCCCCGGTCCTTCAGTAGGGATATTTTTAAGTACAAGTACGTTCATTTTATTCATGCCCTCCGATCAGATATTGCGCCAAATATCAATGCCGATATGTTAAATCCTTTTTCTTTCTCTAAATATGTTTTAAATCATACAGCATGATACCAAACAAACTATTTACTAATATTCTCATAATAATTTGACATCTCAGAAAATCCTTTTTTAGTCATTCCGGCAGTCTTAAGCCGGAATCCAGCGACTTTTGCCTTTCAAGCACCTTAAGTCACTGGATACCGGCTTTCGCCGGAATGAGTGAATGGAGGGCATAATGTCTATTCTATTTTAGGAATATTATCAGTTCCGGGCAATTTGCAACCTTAATGTCTTTCTACTACTTCTTTGTCATACGGGTTCGTACCACACAAACAAAACTTCAAGGCAAAAGTATACCAATTCACTTTTTTGTAAGCACAAAAATGTTGAGTTCACATTTTTGAAAGCAGCAGCTTTCTTTAAAAGATATTAAATTTCAGCAACTTACAATTTGGCATGGTTCTAGCATATATGTCGGCATGAATACCAAAATGGCCCTTAAGGAAAAGGTTGAGGAGCTTGAAAAGTCCGAGATCAGGAATGCCCTGCGCGAGGCTGGTTGGGTGAAATCCAGGGCGGCAAGGATGCTTGGGCTTTCGGAGAGGATGTTCAACTACAGGCTGAAGAAGTACGGAATCCGCATCAGAAAAGACGTGACGGAAGACGGCGTTATGGAGCGCGGATCAGGCCCGGAATCAAGCGTCGGTCTTTGACCGCTGAAAAGCTTTTGTTTTTTATTTTCTTAAAAATCTTGAGGGAGGAATGAAAGGAAAAATGAAGAAAAGGTTTTCTGTATTCGGGTTTTTTCTTATCGGTCTTTTGGTTTTAGGGACGTTTGGTGCCGCATGGGCGGCGGACGCGAAACCAGCCATGTCGGTAGACGACATTAAAAACGCACTTGGGGTGAGCGTCTATCTTCAGGGCGGCTACACTGCCAATTTAAGGGGTGCGGACACGAATGATAACCGGGCCTTCGATTTCAAAGGAAACAGCTTCACGCTGGACCTGATGGAGCTTCAGTTCTTAAAGGCCGCGCCGGTTGGGGGGGTGGGTTTCAAGATAAAACTTTCTGCCGGGACGATTGCAAAGATCATCCACGCAAACGGCCTTGGCGCAAGCAGCACTAATCTCGCTGGCCCCAATAACAGCGACGCCTTCGACCTTACCGAGGCATATATCGACTACGTGGCGCCCGTGGGCAGCGGCCTTACGCTCCAGTTGGGCAAGTTCGTTACCTTCACCGGTGAGGAAGTCATAGAGGCAAGCGGCAATTACAACTATTCCCGGTCTTTTCTCTTTAACTACGCCATCCCGTTTACTCACACGGGCTTGATGGCGGGCTATGCCTTCAGCAATGCGGTTTCGGCCAACGTTTACGTACTGAACGGCTGGGACAATGCTGAAGACAACAATACCGGCAAGACCTTTGGCGCAAGCGTCACATTGGCGCCGGCGGGCAATATATCGACTGTTTGGAACATCCTGTACGGCCCGGAGGAAAACAACGACAACCATGACAACAGGTTTTTGTTTGACTGGGTGGGCTCGATAACCCCGGTAAAGAACCTGACCCTGGCCGTCAATACCGATTACGCAAATGAGAAAAACGGCGCGGGCGTCGGCGTGGATTCCAAGTGGTACGGCGCGGCGGTTTATGCCAATTACGTCTTCACCGATAAGGTGAGCGGCACCATAAGGGTCGAGGAGCTTAAGGACCCGCAGGGTGTCAGGATCACTTCCGGCACGCCCCAGAACGCAAAGGAGGTCACCCTTACAACCCAGTACACGCTGGCCAAGAACCTGCTTTTAAGGCCGGAGTACAGGCACGACTGGTCCAATGCCGCCAGTTTCGTTGGTGGCACGCGCAAACAGCAGGACACGCTCGCTATGGGCGTGATGTATACGTGGTAAAGCAAAGGCAAAAGGGCACTTATGTCCTTTGCATTGATTTTAAAGGAGGGAAATTAGATGTCTGAACAAACGAGTACACCGAAAATAGTGCCCACGCTAGGCTTAATGGGCGCCACGATGAACGCGATGGCGTTGATAGCGCCGGGGGCGTTCCTGTGGATAACTTACCAGTTGCAGTCCTCGGCCACCGCGCCGGGCGGGGCCTCAGTCGCATCCGACATATGGCCGGGAATTGTGGCGGCCCTGGCTGTCGCCTTCCTTACCGCGCTCTCTTACTCTGAGCTGGCGAGGATATACCCCGAGGCCGGGTTTGCCAGCGCGGCCTATTTCGCGGAAAAGGCCTTCATAGACAGCAACGGCGGCAAGCATAAAAAGGGCGCGGTCTCCGCGGCTCGCATTTCCAAGCTGGCCACCGGATGGGGCGCGCACCTGTTCTATTGGGTTTATCCGGGCGTCATGGTCGCCATGTTCGCCACCATGATAGGTTATCTGTACACCCAGTTCACCGGCGGCACGCTCTCAAACCCCGAACTGGTCGTCATCGGCACTGTAATGGCTTTCGCGATAGCCTATATCGCATACCGGGGCGTGACCGGCTCTACCATGGTATCCGTCTGGATAAATGTTATCCAGTGGGTATCGCTTGCGGCCTTCAGCGGCTTGGCGATCTGGTACCGCATTTCAAACCCCCAGCACGCGGCCGCATGGTCCTTTAGCGGCGTAATTGACTCGATAAAGCCTCATTCACTAAACGGCGTGCTGGTGCAGGCCACGATCGCCATACTGATCCTGGTCGGTTTCGAAAGCTGCACCGCTTTGGCTGCGGAGACCAAGCAGCCTGAGAAGAACATCCCAAGGGCGATCATTATCGCCCTTATCGTACAGGGATTGTTCGCCTATCTCTTTGAGTACCTTGCCACCGGTCTTATGATAGGCGATAAGTACACGCTCGTGAACGCGGGTAAAACATTAACCGGCATGGACGCAGCCGGCGCGTCCTCCGCGCCGATAGGAGACCTTGCCAAGCTCATAGGAGACAACCTGCTTCACGGCATAGGGTTCGGCCTTATGATAACGATCGCGATCACCGTTATCATCGCCATAATCGGCACCACGCTTAGCTGCATGAACACCGCAGTGCGTATCAGCAACGGCATGGCTGAGGACAGGGAGCTTCCGGAGTTCATCGGCTTCATGAGCGGCAAGTTCAGCACGCCCCATACCGCCATATGGACCCTGGCTATAGTTTCCAGCGTCATAGCGGCTATCGGAGTGCAGTCCGTTGTGGGCCTTACCGGCATCACCCTGGCCTCGAACTTTGGCACCTTCGTTCTTTACGGGCTTATCTGCACGTGGACGATCGTCGCGTTCAGGAAGAGAAAGGATTTCAATATCCTGAGGCATGGGATAATCCCCGTCCTGGGCATGATAACCAACGTGGTCATGCTCGTGGCGATCATCTATCTTTACGCCATCGGCAACAAGGATTCCCAGACCGAGGCCAAGATATGCTTCTATATCGCCGGGGGCTGGGCGCTGATAAGCATCGGGTATATCATCATGACTTCCGTGAGCAAGACCTACGGGATGAAGATGATATCGGCCATAATCCGTCCTGAAAAACTGAGCGTCCTGGTTGACGTGCTCAAGGACGAAGAACTTATCGTGGGAATGACGGCGACCAAGGTGGAGGGTTTTGGCAGGCAGAAGGGCAATAATACGGACAATGGCAACGATACTGTCACGTTCCTGCCAAAGGTCAGGGTGGACATAGTGGTCAACGACTGGGACCTGCCAAAGGTGATGGAGATAATCCGCGAGGTCGCAAGCAGCGGACAGATCGGAGACGGAAAGATCTTCGTTCTGGACGCGAAGGAGGCCATGCGGCTCCGGACCGGCGAAAAGGGCGTCTACGCGATTTGAACGAATCAACCTCCCCTAATCCCCTCCATTCTTGGAGGGGATTTTCAAAAGGCTAAATTGCCTTTAGTAAATCCCTCTCCCTAAAAAGGGAGAGGGTGTAAATTTTAAAAGGAGGTTTTTAAATGAAGAGAATAGAAGCCATAATACGCCCCACGAAGGTGGGCGATGTGCTGGCCGCCCTTGAGAAAGTTGGTCATCCGGGTGTCATGGTCTCCGAGATAGAAGGCCACGGGAGCCAGAAGGGCGTGGAGCACCAGGTAAGGGGCAAAACCTACAAGGTCGCCCTCCTTACCAAGAAAAAGATCGATATCATTGTGAAAGACGCGGAGGCGGACAAGATCATTCAGGCGATACAGAAGGCCGTGTCCACCGGCGAGATAGGGGACGGCAAGATATTCGTTTCCTCTATGGAAGACGCCGTAAGGATAAGGACGGGCGAAAGCGGCGATAAGGCCGTCTAGCTGACCCACCCTGCCCCTCCTGGGCGGGGACCAAAAAGTAAAAAAGTTTTAGCCGGGGGCCCTTCGGGGCCCCTTCCGTTTTAGGTCCAATTCCTTGTGCTGACTGCATGATTTCTTTTATCACACGCAATCTATGATTTTGTTTTGACGTCATTCCCGCGAAGGGCGGGAATCCATTTTCAACTCTTTATTTCTGCAGTCTCAAAGGCACGCTTGTTGAGACGACGCCTTTTTTAAAGAGAAGCTTGCCTTTAATTAAAAGCGCGGTCTGATTATGCAATATGTGGTGCCACCATTTTAACGGCACGAATTCGGGCAGGATCACGGTTATGACCCCTGCGGGATATTCCGTCTGTATGTTTTCTATATAGTCCATCAGGGGGCCCGAAATGGACCTGTAAGGGGAATGCAGCAAAATAAGAGGCACTCCCATTCCGTACTCAGTCCATTTTTCCTGGAGCTTTTTTGCCTCACTCATGTCCAAAACCACATAAACCGCCTTTACGTCATCAGAGAGCGCTTTGCCATATTTAACCGCTTTAAGCACCGCGCGATGCACGCCCGAAAGCGGGATTAAGACGGTGTGGTGGCTGTATTCCACTTCTTTGTTTCCCGTCTGAAGGGAAAGTTCATCCGCAACGTCCAGATAATGTGAGTGTATCTTGTGGGTCAGCATGACGAGCCCCGGTATCGCGACAACGACTATCCATGCCCCGTGCATAAATTTGGTCATGGCTATTATGAGAAGGACCACGAAAGTAACGACAGTCCCCAATCCGTTTATAAACATGCTTTTTATCCAGCCGTCTCCACGCAGTCTATACCAGTGCCTCACCATACCCGCCTGGGAGAGTGTAAAGGCGGTGAACACGCCCACGGCGTACAACGGGATCAGGGCATCCGTGTTGCCTCCGAATATGATTATCGGCACGGCCGAAAGGAGGCCAAGTATTACTATCCCGTTTGAAAACACCAGCCTGTCCCCGCGGTTGCTAAGCTGTCTTGGAAGATATCTGTCCGCGGCCATTATGGAAGAGAGCCTCGGGAAGTCCGCGAAAGAGGTGTTGGCTGCCAGGATGAGGATCAGGGCTGTGGCGAACTGTATAACATAATAAATCGGCCCTGTGCCAAAAATCGCTCTCGTAAGCTGGGAGAGCACCGTCTCGTTAGCTTTGGGTAAAATATGAAAGCCTTGGGCCAGGAAGGCTATGCCAAGTGTGAGGGCACCCAGGATAAACGCCATCCAGCCCAATGTCATTGCGGCGTTTTTGGCCTCAGGCTCCTTGAATGCTTTTACCCCGTTCGATACAGCCTCTATTCCGGTTAGAGTCGCGCAACCGGAAGCAAAGGCCCTGAGGATAATGAACAGCGGCAGCGCGCTGGCCGCCGCGGAGACAACCTGCTTATGGATTGCCGGAGCCGGTATCCTGATCCATTTGAAAAGCCCCGCCACGATCAGCAGCGATAGCCCTCCTATGAAAACATAAACCGGGAATGAGACCAACTTCCCGGATTCCTTTACCCCTCTTAAGTTCATGATCATTATGGCGAGGATCGCAAAAAGACATAAGGCGATGGCGTGCTCCGTAAGCGCGGGAAACGCCGAGGTTACCGCAGCCACTCCGGCTGATATACTGACGGTAACCGTAAGCACGTAATCCACCAGCAGCGCCGCCCCGGCAATGAGCCCCGGATATACACCCAGATTGTCCTTGGCGACGATATAGGCCCCGCCCCCGTTGGGATAAGCGTGTATCGTTTGAAAATACGAAATTGCCACTATGGCGACCAGGCCCACTATCGTTATCGCTATGGGCAGGGTAAAATGCAGGAGCACCGCACCTCCCGCCAGAAGGGCGATCATGATCTCCTCAGTGCCGTATGCGACCGAGGACAGCGCGTCCGAGGAGAACACGGCAAGCCCCAGGGTCTTTGTCAGTCTTTCCTGCTTTTCTTTAATGGTTTCAAGGGGAGTGCCGATCAAAAATTCCTTAATTGACATCGGTAACCTCCGGAGAGCATCCAGCTGGAAATGGCAAAAAACGGCAACGCGGCGCGGAACTGTTCATATATAAAATCTCCTCCACTATTGCCTGCGAGGTTAGCTGACGGGCTGGGGCTGGAAGTACCCCTTCCTCTAAAAGGAATTAGCCCCCGTATTACGGGTCCCCCACATCCGCCCTTTGGGCGGATTTCGGCTGCGCTAAACATGTTAATTATCCAGCTAAAAAAATGTCAATTTATTGTGACAATTTTGTACTACAATTTTATCCGGGAAATTTTATCCACCTTATTATTTTCCGTGATTATTGAATTAATATCAAGTATCCAAAGCGGGCCAAATGGGTTGCCGGACAGGTAAAATGCTATAATATCGCTTATCTGATGGGAACGAAAAAAGAAGAAAACCTGAAATGGAGGCCCGACGGCGTGTTGCCGTTATGCCCGGTCTGCGGCAGGGAGTTGAAGCCGGATCTCCTTGGAACTGACGGATACGAATGCGCCTGCGGGGAGACCATACCTGAGCGGCTGGCGCTGGAGCCCTTTGAAGGCTGCACCCACGGACTTAACTGCAACTGCGGCAGGGAAAGAAAAAGATAGCAGGGAAATCAAAGATAATGAAGAAGGGATATTTTGGCCCGTACGGCGGGCGTTTTGTGCCGGAGACCCTGATGCCTGCCCTGTTGGAACTGGAGGCGGCCTGGCTCGCCTCTTTGAAGGACAAGGCATTCCGGCTGGAATTCAAGGCGCTGGCAAAGGATTTTATTGGCCGTCCCACTCCTCTTTATTTAGCCCGCCGTTTAAGCGATAAATTCGGCGGCGCAAAGATATACCTTAAACGCGAGGACCTGACCCATACCGGCGCGCATAAGATAAACAACGCTCTTGGGCAGGCCCTGCTCGCAAAAAAAATGGGCAAAACCAGGCTTATAGCCGAAACCGGCGCGGGGCAGCACGGGGTGGCAACGGCTACGGGCGCGGCGCTGCTGGGGCTTGAATGCGTCATCTACATGGGCTCCGAGGACATAAGAAGGCAGGCCCTGAACGTCTTCAGGATGAAGCTCCTTGGAGCGGAGGTAAGGGAGGTCACGCTCGGCTCCCGGACGCTCAAGGATGCCATAAATGAGGCACTTCGGGACTGGACCACCAATGTAAGAAATACCCATTATGTGCTCGGCACGGTTTTCGGCCCACATCCATTCCCTTCTATGGTTCGGGATTTCCAGTCAGTCATAGGGAAAGAGGCCAGAGCACAGATATTGAAGGCCGAAGGCAGGTTGCCCGATCATTTGATCGCCTGCGTCGGCGGAGGCAGCAACGCAATGGGGCTTTTCAATGCATTTCTCAAAGATAAAAATGTCCTCATGACCGGAGTCGAGGCGGGGGGCAAGGGAATAGGAAGCGGGGAGCATGCCGCCAGGTTCGCAGGAGGTGAGATCGGCGTATTCCAGGGGGCCAAAAGCTATTTGCTTCAGGACGAAGTGGGAAATGTCCTTGGCACCCATTCGGTTTCTGCCGGGCTGGACTACGCATCCGTGGGGCCGGAACATGCCTTTTTGAAAGATGCCGGGCGCGTGCGGTATACCTATGCGACGGACGATGAGGCGCTGGAGGCCTTCGGGCTCCTTTCCAGGCTGGAAGGCATCATCCCGGCACTCGAATCTTCCCATGCGATAGCCGAGGCCAAAAAAATAGCCCCCACAATGGATAAGGATTCCATATTGATAGTCAATCTCTCCGGACGGGGGGACAAGGACGTGCAGGAAGTCGCCCGCATAAAAGGTGAAAAAAACCTGTGAGCCCAAATTTAAAACAAAACAGGATCGAAGAACGCTTCCAGACCCTTAAAAAAGAGGGAAAAAAGGCCTTTATCCCCTATATAATGTGCGGCGACCCGTCTCTTGAAAAGACCGCGCAGCTGGTAAAACTCCTTGAGGAGTGCGGGGCGGACGCCATCGAGCTTGGCGTGCCTTTTTCGGACCCGCTGGCCGACGGCCCCGTTATCCAGGCTGCAGGTCTTAGGGCGCTCAACGCCGGGGTCAACCTTAGGGTGGTCATAGAGTTCGTAAAAAAGGTCCGGACTGAAAAATTTACCGATGTGCCGTTGATCTTGATGACGTACTTCAACCCCGTTTTCAGATATGGCGAGGATGCCTTCATTCTGGATGCCAGGGCGGCCGGGGTGGACGGTGTGATAATTCCTGATCTGCCGGTCGAGGAAGGGGATTCCATGGCGAAAAGCGCTGGCAGGCAGGGACTTGATGTAATTTTCCTTGCCGCGCCCACATCCGGTGACGAGAGGCTTAAAAAAGTGGCGCGCGCCTCAAATGGGTTTATCTATTTTGTTTCCATAACCGGCATAACCGGGGCGAAGCTTGAGATATCCGAAGAGTTGAGGTCGTCGCTTGCGAAGCTGGAAGGACCCGCACAGGCGGGGCAGAAAAATCAAAAACCCGTTGTAGTAGGCTTCGGCATCAGGACCCCTGGGGAAGCGGGAATGGTTTCCGCCCTGGCCGACGGAGTGGTTATCGGAAGCGCCATAGTAAAGGCAGCCGCGGAAAGCTCTGACGCGGAATTAAAAGAATACCTGCTGGCCCTCCGGGCGGCAATTAAATAGAGAGAAAAGTTCGGAGAATATGACCTGGTTTAAAAAGACCAAAACCCAGCCTAAAAAAGTAAAAATACCTGAGGGCTCCTGGGTAAAATGCGAAAGCTGCAAGGAGATCGTCTACAGGAAAGAGATCGAACGCAATCTCAAGGTCTGCCCCAAATGCAATTACCATTTCAGGATAGACGCTAGGGAACGCATAAACCTGCTTTTTGATCCCGGCAGTTTTGAGGAAATGGATACGCTTATCGTTTCAGCCGACCCCCTTTGCTTCAAGGACACTGTGCCGTATAAGGAAAGGCTCGAGACGTATACCGGAAAGACCGGACTTAGCGAGGCCGCCGTCTCTGGCATTGCCCTTGTCAACGGCCTGCGTGTGTCGGCCATGATAATGGACTTTGCCTTTATGGGCGGCAGCATGGGTTCTGCCGTTGGGGAGAAGATAATGCGCGCCGTCGAAAGGGCAACCGATGAAAAGATACCTTTGATAACGGTCTCCTCCTCGGGCGGGGCAAGAATGCAGGAGGGCATTTTCTCCCTCATGCAGATGGCGAGGGTGTCGGCCGCGATAGGAAGATTGAAAAATAATTCCATCCCGTACATATCCATACTTGCCGACCCCACATTCGGCGGGGTGACTGCGAGTTTCGCGATGCTTGGAGACATAATAATAGCTGAGCCCAGGAGCCTTATAGGTTTTGCCGGCCCCAGGGTAATAGAGCAGACCATAAAACAGCAGCTGCCTGATAATTTCCAGAGGGCGGAGTTCCTCCTTGAGCACGGCCTTATTGATCTGGTTGTGCACAGGAAGGACATCAAATGCGCCATGGCGAAACTTCTTGCTCACCTTAACCCCGTGCTGTGAAACTCGCCTCCGGGGATTGTTTAATTTATTTTAATGGATAAAAATCAAAAAGGTCTTACGGACCAAAAATACCCGGAGGTCCTCCGTTATTTATACGGTCTTCAGAAATTCGGAATAAAACTGGGTCTTCAAAACATCCGCGCCCTGCTGTTGGCCCTCGGAAATCCCGAGCGGGGCATAAAATTCATACATGTGGCGGGTACTAACGGAAAAGGTTCCACGTCCGCGGCCATCGCTTCCATCCTCAATGCGGCGGGGGAAAAAACAGGGCTTTTCACCTCGCCCCATCTTCTGAATTTCACGGAAAGGATGAGGATAGGCGGTGAGGAGGTCCAGGCGGAAAAGGTCGTGGAGCTTGCTGGAGAGGTCAAAAAA
>JAKAEG010000373.1 GCA_021819985.1 Nitrospirota bacterium
ATATCGCGGACCAGACAAACCTGCTTGCCCTGAACGCCGCGATAGAGGCCGCCAGGGCGGGGGAACAGGGCAGGGGGTTTGCCGTTGTGGCCGAAGAGGTCAGAAAACTGGCGGAAAAGACCTCCCGGTCCACAAAAGAGGTAACGGATAAAATAGAGTCCATACAGGCGAAGTCCGCCGCTTCCGTTTCCGCCATGGAAAAAAATCAGAAAGAGGCTGAAAATAGCGAGGCCGTATCGAAAAAGGCGCTGACCGCCCTTGACGATATCGTTGCCGCTACCCAGAAAGCCATGGACATGATACACAGGATAGCAACGGCAACCGAAGAGCAGTCCTTTGCCTCGGAAGAGGTGGCCAAGAGCATGGAAAATGTTACCGCGCTCGTAAACGGGACAAGCACAATGCTGACTGATGCAAGACAGATCATGGAAAGACTTGACGGCCAGGCCAAAAGGCTCACTGCAAGCATAAGCTGGTTCAGGGTATGATATTCTAAATTGATATTTTTTTTGGGGAGATGCCTTTGAAACTATACGCCGCTGCCTTCCTTGCCATTTACGTCCTGACGGAAGGGTTTGAGTATCTCGTACGGTATCTGAACCTTAAGCACATGCGAAGGGCCGGATACGAGGTGCCGCCAGAGTTCCGGGGGGAAATGGATGAGGGCGCCCTGAAAAGGGCGTTGGAGTACGAAGAGGAAAAAACGCGCTTCAGCTTTATCTCGTCGATTGCCGGAAATATTGGCGTAATCATTTTTTTATTCGGCGGGCTGCTGAATGCCTATAATTCCTGGATAGCCGGTTTAAATCTCCCTTTCGCTGCGACCGGGTGGCTTTTTTTCCTTCTCGTCTTTTATTTGAGCGAATTTCTCGGCGTGCCTTTCAGTCTTTATCATACTTTCAAAACTGAAAATAAATACGGGTTCAACAAGATGACCGGCAGGCTCTGGATCTCCGATTTCATTAAATCCCTCATCATTTCCTCCGTCATGTTTTCCATAATGGCCTTTGCCGGATTCGGGCTTATGAGGTGGAACCCCGCGCACTGGTGGTTCTGGATATGGGCCTTTCTCTTTGTGTTCAGCATTTTCATGATGTATATCTCCCCGAGGGTGATCGAGCCCCTTTTCAATAAATTTGTTCCCCTTGAGGATGAGAGCCTGAAGGAGAAGGTGATACGGCTGGCTGAGCGGGCGGGGATAAAGGCGGGCCGGATACTGAAGGTGGACGCCTCAAAACGGAGCACCCACAGCAACGCATATTTTACCGGGGTGGGGAAAACAAAAAGGATCGTTCTTTTTGACACCCTGCTTAAGGGGATGAAAGAGGATGAGACCCTATCGGTAATCGCGCACGAGATAGGCCACTGGAAAAAGAAACATCTCTTAAAGATGATGATAATTTTTGAGGCGATGAGTTTTGCCGGCCTGTGGGCGGCCTATTATTTGATCAAGGGAAGCCCCCTTTCATCGATATTCGGCATCAGGGAAGATACGGTATTTGCCAAATTAGTGCTAATCGGCTTTCTGGCAGGCTTGATCTCGCTTCCCCTGAGGGCATTGATGAACCTCCTGTCCAGAAGACATGAGGACGAAGCGGATGCGTTCTCCTGCTCTTTAACGGGAGAGCCCCAGGCGATGGCCGGCGCCCTGGTAAAGCTGTCAAAGGAAAACCTTTCCAATCCTCATCCACCCCACCCGCTTTATGTGACGCTATATTATTCTCATCCGCCGGTTTTAAAGCGGATCCGGCGGATATTGAAATAACCCACCCGGATTTACGCTCGGTCCTGAAGCCCCGTGGCCTCAATGTATGGGGGTTTCGCCTGTATTTGCCCCACCGTCCGCCATTCCCGCTTCTTTTTTCATTCGTCATTCCCGCGAAGGCGGGAATCCAGGTTAAAAGGCGTCTTTAAAAAGCAATGTCAAAGTGGATGCCCGATTAAGCCACTCGGGCATGACGTCATCAAGGGCCGGTATTCTAGTAGGAGAATCGATGCCGCCTAGTTGTTGCATTTCTTTACGAATTTGACACTTTTGCCGTTTGGCAATAGATTTTAATTTAAAATAGAAAAAACAAAAAATCCTTTTAAACCAGGAGGGCGGCAATGAGCTATTATTTCAGCAAGCATTTGAATGTGAGCTTTGACGAGGCGGTGGAGAAGGTGACCGCGGCGCTCAAGAAGGAAGGGTTCGGCGTGCTTACGGAGATTGACGTGCACAAGGCGCTTAAGGAAAAAATAGGCGTTGATTTCAGGAAGTACAGGATACTTGGCGCTTGCAATCCCCATTATGCGTACAAAGCGCTCCAGGCTGAGGACAAGATAGGAACGATGCTGCCCTGCAGTGTCATAGTGCAGGAGCTTGCCCCGGGTGACATTGAGGTGGCCGCCATAGACCCTGTGGCCTCCATGCAGGCGGTCGAAAACCCCACGCTCATGCCCCTGGCCTTCGAAGTGCAGGCGAAACTTAAAAACATAGTGGAAAGCTTATAACTATTAATAGTCTCAAAATAGTCTGAACATTTACGCAATCATTCCCGCATGTTTTTAGCGGGAATCCAAGTTAAAATGGATGCCCGATTAAGGTCCTCGG
>JAKAEG010000062.1 GCA_021819985.1 Nitrospirota bacterium
GTCATTATAAAACCTCGTTTTTCTTGAGCTTAGCCTATTAGTATAACCTGAAACCGGCTTGTAAAGACAGCTCTTCCAATTCAGGGGCCTGTGCGCCATGAATATGGGATTTTAAATTAAATTAAATTAAAAATCCCATTCATTTACAGCACATGACCCCAACATGTAAAATATCCAGTATTTTGAAAAATAAAAAATCCCCGAGGACATTAAGAAATGATAGACAGGTACACAAGACCCGTAATGGGCCGCCTGTGGACGATTGAAAGCAAGTATGAGAAATGGCTCGAAGTGGAGATAGCCGTCTGCGAAGCCTGGGCGGCCAAGGGTCGTATTCCGGCAAACGCGCTCAGGCAGATAAAACAGAAGGCAGGCTTCGACACGGGAAGGATCGAGGAGATAGAGGCAAGCGTCAAGCATGACGTGATCGCGTTTCTTACGAGCGTTTCCGAAAAGGTCGGCCCGTCTTCCAGATACATACATATGGGGCTTACGTCCTCGGATGTGGTGGACACCGCCCTGGCGCTTCAGATGCGGGCCGCCGCGGACATCATCATAAAGGATGTCCGGGGACTCCTGGACGTTCTAAAACGGCAGGCCTATGCCCATAAAAATACCGTCTGTATGGGCAGAAGCCACGGCATTCATGCCGAGCCCATGACCTTTGGGCTCAAATTCGCCCTGTGGCATGAGGACATGCGCAGAAACCTGGACAGGCTCAGGGAAGCCCGCGCGGTAATCAGCGTCGGCAAACTCTCCGGCGCCATCGGCACTTTCTCAAACATTCCGCCCGGCATTGAGGAAAGCGTATGCAAGGGCCTGGGCCTGAAGCCCGAGCCGGTTGCCACGCAGGTCATACAGAGAGACAGGCATGCCCAGTATCTCCTTGCCCTGGCGCTCGTCGCAGCAGGGATTGAGAAGATCGCCGTCGAAATAAGACATCTCCAGCGTACGGAAGTCCTTGAGGCCGAAGAGCCTTTTGCCAAGGGCCAGAAGGGTTCCTCCGCGATGCCACACAAAAGAAACCCCATTGGGGCCGAGAACCTGTCCGGCCTGGCCAGAGTGGTGCGTGGCAACGCCATGGCCGCCCTGGAGGACATTGCGCTCTGGCATGAAAGGGATATCTCACATTCTTCCGTGGAGCGCATTATCATCCCTGACAGCTCAATACTGGCCGATTACATGCTGGCAAGGCTCACCAGCATTCTGGAAGGGCTCCTTGTATACCCGGAACGGATGAAGGCAAATATGGAGCGCAGTCATGGATTATATAATTCCCAGCGCGTGCTTCTGGCGCTTACGCAAAAAGGCATGACGCGCGAAGACGCTTACAGGCTTGTGCAGAAGAACGCTATGAGCAGCTGGAAAAAAGGAGAGGATTTTTTGAAGCTCCTCCTGGCCGATAAGGAAGTGGCGGGGCGGCTCGGACGGGCCGATCTCAAAGGGCTTTTCTCGATGGGGCCTTACCTGGAACATGTGGACCATATATTCGGAAGGGTCTTTAAGGATGACGTCCGGATCAAAAAGGCCAAAAAAGGAGGCAGTAGAAAAAAATGAAAGCCAGGGTATTTGTAAGGTTAAAGGACTCTGTGCTCGACCCTCAGGGCAAAGCCGTGCTTTCGGGCCTTCAGGGACTTGGTGCAAAGGGGCTTGCTGACGTTCGTGTGGGAAAACTCATAGAAATTACGTTTGCGCCGGGTATGAAAGCGGAAGAGGCCGGGCCGGCCATCCGGCAGATGTGCGAGAAGCTGCTAGCGAACCCCGTAATAGAGGAATGGAGTTATGAGCTTACCGATTGACCCGGTTTCTGTAAAAGAAGGGGCAAAGGATTTTTTATTTTGCGGCAGATCTGCTTAAAAAGATTTTTTTTAATTTTTTCAATCTCTTTGTGACGTGCGCCATTGACTTTGTTTTCATGATTTTTTTATATTTTTAAGCAATGTCTACGACTACGAAGCTGGGCCAGATGCTCCTTTCTTCCCAGGTAGTCACAGAGGAGCAGCTCAAACAGGCCCTGGCGCTTCAGAGGCGCGAAGGGATCAGACTGGGCGGCGCCCTTATCCGCCTTGGTTATATAACGGAACAGGACCTCCTTATTTTTTTAAGCCAGCAATACGGAATCCCTACAATAAAGCTGTCCGAGACAAAAATAGAGCCTGCCATTATCAAACTTATTCCTGCCGAGATGGCGAAAAAATACCAGATCCTTCCTGTCCTGAGATCGGGCGCGACACTAAGGATCGCAAGCGCCGACCCCTCGAATGTATTTGCCATCGACGATGTGAAATTCATGACGGGCTACAATGTGGACGTGGTCCTGGCCGGAGAAAATGATATTTCCGCGGCAATTGCCGGTTATTATGGCGGGGTGGCCGGAAAACAGGCTGAAAAAACCGCAAATGATACTGAGACCGCCGCCAAGATACTGGAAGCCAAGGATTTTGTCCTGGATGAAAAGGAAAGCCCGGACGACAGGGATGACGGGGTGTCACTGGATTCCATGGTGGATGTGGAAGAATTCGACAAGGTCGTCGGAAGCGCCCTGGACGACATCGAGGCTGTAGAAGAAAGGGAAGAGACAGAGATAGTAAAGGACGTCGAGGCCCCGATAGTCAAACTGACCAACGGCATACTTGTGAATGCGATAAAAGCAAGGGCCAGCGACATCCATATAGAGCCTTATGAGGCGGCGCTCCGCGTGCGCTACCGCGTTGACGGCGTGCTGTACACGGTAATGAACCTTCCCTTGAAGATAAGGGCGGCCCTTACGTCAAGGCTCAAAATAATGTCCAAGCTGGACATTGCCGAAAGAAGGCTCCCCCAGGACGGCAGGATAAAGCTGAAACTCGGGAAAAAAAGAGAGATAGACTTCCGCGTTTCGGTGCTCCCGTGTCTTTTCGGTGAAAAGACCGTCCTCAGGCTGCTTGACAAATCGAACCTGGAGGTCAATCTGGCCAAACTGGGGTTCGAGGGAGGCGCGTTGAATGATTTCATGGCCGCCCTGGACAAGCCCTACGGGATGATACTCGTCACCGGCCCCACCGGAAGCGGAAAGACCACGACCCTGTATTCGGCCCTGAATCATCTAAACAAACCGGGCACGAATATAATGACCGCCGAAGACCCTGTTGAATACAATTTCCTTGGAATAAACCAGGTGCATGTAAGGGAGGACATCGGGCTCACCTTCGCTTCCGCGCTCAGGGCCTTTTTAAGACAGGACCCGGACATCATCATGGTCGGCGAGATCAGGGACTTTGAAACCGCAGAGATCGGCGTCAAGGCCGCGCTAACCGGGCATCTCGTCTTGAGCACGATCCACACCAACGACGCGCCAGGGACAATAAACAGGCTCCTTAACATGGGTATCGAACCTTTCCTGGTATCAAGCTCGGTTATCCTTATACTGGCCCAGAGGCTTGCAAGAAGGATCTGCCAGCAGTGCAAAGAGGAAGAGAAGGCCCCGCTGGATGCCCTCCGCAAAGTAGGGTTCCCGGAAGACCAGTTGGATGGGCTCAAGGTGTACAAAGGGAAGGGATGCGTGTCCTGCAACGGCACGGGTTATAAAGGAAGGATCGCCCTGTATGAGGTCATGACCGTGGGAGACGGTCTGAAACAGCTTATCCTGGAGGGGGCCTCCACCGATGATATCAAGAAAATGGCCGTCAGCACCGGAATGAAGACCCTCAGGGCGAGCGGACTGTCAAAGGTCAGGGAAGGGATCACCTCAATAGAAGAGGTCCTGAGAGTAACTTTCAGCGATTAGAATAAAAAATTCGAGAGGGAGAAATTTTCAAATGCTTTCCTTGTATGAACTTTTAAAAAAGATGACCGACGGGGGCGCTTCCGACCTTCATATTACGACCGGCAGTACGCCCAGATTAAGAATAGACGGCGACCTTATGCCCATAGATCATGAAGTCCTTTCCGGTACGGACACAAAAAACCTTTGTTACAGTGTCCTCACTGACGCCCAGAAACATAATTTCGAGGAGCATAATGAACTGGACTTTTCCTTCGGGCTGAAAGGGGTCGGCCGCTTCAGGGGAAATATCTTCATGCAGCGCGGTGCGGTGGCAGGGGTTTTCAGGGCAATTCCGTTCACCATCCAAAACTTCCGCGATCTTGGCTTGCCGGAAATAATAGCCGCGATCGCCAGAAAACCGCGCGGGCTTGTACTTGTGACCGGCCCCACCGGATGCGGGAAATCCACTACGCTGGCCGCCATGGTGGACATCATAAACACGGAGCGCCAATGCCATATCATGACCGTGGAAGACCCGATAGAATACCTTCATGTCCACAAGAAGGCGCTTATCAACCAGAGGGAAGTGAACGCGGACACGTTGTCGTTTAAAAATGCCCTGCGGCACATCCTGAGGCAGGACCCGGACGTGGTCCTGGTAGGCGAGATGCGGGACCTTGAGACCATCGAGGCGGCGCTGACCGTTTCGGAAACGGGCCACCTGACGCTTGCCACCCTGCATACGAACTCGGCCATCCAGTCTCTGAACAGGATAATAGACGTGTTCCCGCCGCACCAGCAGGAGCAGGTGCGGGTCCAGCTCTCATTCGTGCTTGAGGCGGTAATATCCCAGCAGCTCGTTCCCAAAAAAAGCGGCTCCGGCCGGGTGATTGCGGTCGAGGTGCTTATCCCCACTCCCGCTATCAGGAACCTGATAAGGGAAGACAAGCTGCACCAGATATATTCCAATATGCAGACCGGCCAGTCGCAATCGGGCATGCAGACAATGAACCAGTCCCTCATTGAGCTTATGGACAGGAACCTGATCTCATTTGATGAGGCTGCCGGGCGTTCACCCGTTCTGGATGAATTCCTTGCGGCAGTAAAAAAAGAAAAAGCTCCCAATGTGAGGAGGTAACAGGATGGCTACAGTTTTTCAGTGGTCCGGCAAGACCAGGACAGGCGCGGTGGAAGGCGGAGAGATGACCGCCGGATCGAAGGAAGAGGTGATCGCTCTTTTAAGAAAGAAGAGCATAATCGCCACCTCCGTGACCAGGAAAAAGAAAGAAGCGGCGGGCCTGAAGTTGTCTTTCGGGGGAGGCAAGGTAAAAGACAAGGACGTGATCATATTCACCAGGCAGTTCTCCACGATGATAGACGCCGGACTGCCGCTGGTGCAGGCGCTGGATATCCTTGCAGGCCAGGCGGCAACCAAGACATTCGCCGCCGTTATCAGGCAGATAAAGGCCGAGGTCGAAGGAGGCTCCACTTACGCCGACGCCTTGAGAAAACATCCCAAAATTTTTGACGAACTCTACGTGAATATGGTCGCGGCAGGCGAAGCGGGCGGCATACTGGACACAGTTTTGAACAGGCTCGCCGCCTACATGGAAAAGACAATAAAGCTGAAACGGCAGGTGAAAGGCGCAATGACATACCCTATTGTGGTAAGCCTTGTCGCCGTTTCGGTCATAGTGGTTATCATGATATTTGTCGTGCCCACATTTTCCTCCATGTTCACCTCTCTGGGAGGCAGCCTGCCGGGCCCCACAAAGATAGTTGTGGCAATGAGCCATTTTCTTGGAGGCAAAGGCGGGCTGTCCGTGCTTGCGCTTTTGATAGTCCTGAACATAGCTTTTTTCCAATTCAGAAAAACCCCTAAAGGCAGGCTGGTGACGGACGGTATATTCATTAAGCTTCCAATATTCGGCGTCCTCCTGCTTAAAGTGGCCGTGGCAAAATTCACGAGAACGCTTGGCACGCTCGTCAGCGCCGGCGTTCCCATTCTGGAAGGACTTGAGATTACGGCCAAGACAGCAGGCAACAAGATAATAGAGCGGTCCGTAATAAGGGTGAAAAACGCGGTCCAGGAGGGCAAAACGCTTGCCGAACCCCTCTCCTCGGAGAAGGTCTTTCCGACCATGGTCACTCAGATGATCTCCGTGGGTGAATCCGCCGGGGCACTGGATTCCATGCTCAACAAGATCGCCGATTTTTACGATGACGAGGTGGACGCCGCTGTTGGCGGGCTGACTTCGATGATAGAGCCTCTTCTGATGGTCTTTCTGGGCGGGGCCGTTGGGTTTATCGTGGTGGCCATGTATATGCCCATATTCAAGATAATGCAGCTTGTCCATTAGATAAAAGACCCGGGGAAATTTTTCGAGTGGAAAAAACGGACCCTCAGTTAGCAAAAATAAAGGCCCTAATCGCTTTCAGGGCCTTTTTTGTGACGGTCCTCCTTGGTTCCTTTACTTTTTTTGAGATAGGACACTGGGCCTTCCCTTACCCCAAATCCGTATTTAACCTGATAATCGCCCTTTATTCGCTCACGATCGTATATGCCCTTATGCTCCGTAAAAAGGTCAGCCCGAAACCCTTCGCATACTTCCAGATAATCCTGGATGTCTTCGCGGTCCTTGCCCTCATATATTTTACCGGAGGTATTGAGAGCTGGTTTTCCTTTCTCCTGATACTTATAGTCATCGCCTCGGGTACGGTCATAGATAAAAGGGCCGCGTTCGTTACGGCCTCGATAGCGAGCATACTCTACGGAGCAATGCTGGATCTCCAGTACTGGCGGATGATCCCCGTGCCTTATGGGCTGGTCCTTTTTGAAAGGGACTTCCTGTTTAATATTTTTTCCAATATTGTGGCGCTTTACGTCTGCGCATATTTAACCGGCCAGCTTTCATCCAGCCTGGAAAAGACCTCCATTACGCTTGAAAAAAAGGTCACGGATTTCCGGAAACTGAGCGTTTTCAACAAGGAGATCCTGGAAAACATGCCAAGCGGCCTGATGACAATGGATATTGACGGAAATATCCTGTCCCTAAACCGGGCAGGCGAATCGATAACCGGACTGGACCGGGACACCGCCAATGGCATGCAGATACAAGACATCTTTCCTTTTATAAAAGACCTGCAAAAAAAATCTTTTGCCAGGGCCGAAGGAGAGATGGCCGGCGGCCTTGTTAAAAAGACCATAGGGCTAACGATCTCTGAAATAAAAAGCTCGCAAGGGGAACCCGCCGGGTTCATCTGCATATTTTCCGACCTGACCGAGATTAAAAAAATGCAGAATGAAATGCAGCTCAGGCAGAAATGGGCCGCCATAGGGGAACTTTCGGCCAATATTGCCCATGAGATAAGAAACCCGCTGGCTTCCTTAAGGGGGGCGGTTGAGATGCTCCACCGCGGCGGTACGAGCCCCGAGCAGCAGGAATCCCTGATGCTGATGGTCCTTTCCGAGGCGGACAGATTAAACAGGATCATTACGGATTTCCTTATGTACTCAAGACCGGCAAAAACCGAAACTGAGCCGGTAAATCTGGAGGCTCTGCTGAAAGGCACTCTGGAGATGCTGAGCAAATCCGCTCCTGAAGGGGTCGTGATAAAAACGGAGATCGGGCCCATGCGCGCAACGGCGGACCCGGGCAGGCTTCAGCAGGTCTTTTATAATCTCGTCCTGAACTCCTTCGAGTCGATGTCCGCAAAGGGGGCAGGCGGCTTGCTTACCGTTACCGGGAAGCAGGAAAACGGGTCAGTCGAAATAAATTTCGCCGATACGGGCCAGGGCATATCGCAGGAAGACGCCGAGAAGGTCTTTTTCCCTTTCTTCACCACAAAGGATTCGGGCACCGGCCTGGGCCTCTCGATCGCTCTGCGCATAATGGAGGACCACGGCGGAAATATCCGCTTTAAAAGCGAGCCCGGCCGGGGGACGGAATTTAGCGTCACGCTGCCCGCAAACGGAAAGGCGCAGGCTTATGGCTAAGCAAAAAGAAAAGATACTGGTAGTGGAAGACGAGCGGCACATGAGGGAGATACTCAAAATGCTGCTTGAGCAGGAGGGATTTGATGTGCTTACGGCCCAGGATGGCGCCGAGGGAGTGCGGTCCCTGGAAAAAGAGATATTCAACCTGGTGATCACCGATATTAAAATGCCCGGCGTGGACGGGTTCGGGATACTTAAACGGGCGCTCGATATCAGCCCTGAGACGGCGGTCATAATGATAACCGCCTTCGGGACCATGGAATCCACCCTGGAAGCCATGAAAATGGGCGCATACGGTTATGTCCATAAGCCGTTCAAGATAGACGAGATACGGCTGATGGTAAAAAAGGCCCTGGACAAGCAAAAGATGCAAAGGCAGCTTTCGCTTCTAAGGCAGAGGGCGGAGGCCGGGCCGGATGAAAGCATCGTGACCAGAAGCCAGCGGATGAAGGATATACTGCGCATGCTGCCTCGCGTGGCTGAAAGCAGGGCCAGCGTGCTTATCACCGGCGAATCCGGGACCGGCAAGGACATGGTCGCCAATGCCATTCACAACCTGGGCCCAAGGAAGGAAGCCAACTTTGTCGCCATAAACTGCGCCAACCTGCCCGAGGGGCTCCTTGAAAGCGAACTGTTCGGGTATATGAAGGGCGCCTTTACCGGGGCCGCTCAAAACAAGCAGGGTTTTTTCGAGGTGGCTGACAAGGGGACGCTTTTCCTGGATGAAATAGCCGAGATGCCCGTTCAGTTGCAATCGAAACTCCTGCGCGTTATCGAGACCGGCACATTCCGCAGATTAGGCAGCACTACGGACATAACAGTGGAGACAAGAATAATCTCGGCCACCAACAGGGACCTGAAAGAGGCCGTACAGAAAGGCACATTCAGGGAAGACCTCTTTTACAGGCTGAATGCAATACCGGTCCATCTGCCTCCATTAAGGGAACGGAAAGAGGACATTCCTGCCCTGATAGAACATTTTCTCAAGAAAAGGAAAAAAGAAAAACATTTCGCCAAAGACGCTATCGAGGTCCTTATGGGCCATTCGTGGCGCGGAAACATCAGGGAACTTGAGAATGTCATTGAAAGGATACTGCTTTTCAGCGATCAGGACACCATAAGGGTGCAGGACATCCCTGACGAGATCACTGGAGATTGCCCCTGCAGGCAGAATGAACTTCTTTCAGAAGAATTGGGAGAAGGGTTCGCGCTTGAACCTCTGCTTGAAAAACTTGAAAAGGATTACCTGTTTAAGGCCCTGGGGCAATCGGGAGGAAGAAAGGCCGAGGCCGCAAGGCTTTTGGGTCTTAGCTTCCGTTCATTCCGCCACAGATTGGCAAAGTATGACATTAAGTAAAAAAGGGCCTTTCAGTTGATGACTCACGCGATACCGCGTCAAAAAAAAACAAAAAACTCAAACGTAGCGATCTCTCATCCGGGGGCCGCTTTCAATTTTACTTTTCTTCATTTCATATTTATTTAAAAGGATATTCACTATGTTTTGCATCTCCGTTTCGAACCGTCTGACCGGGATGGAGCAGGAAATGCTGTCGCCCGATCTGACTTTAATGTCTATGTGTCTCGCCTCATGACCGCTGTCGAGGAATATAAATACGGGTGTTTCCCCTATCAACGGGTCCCGTTTCATAATTTCATACTGGCGATAAACATTGAAAGAAAGGCTGTCTGAATCCATTATGATAAGGTCCGGTTGGAATGGCTTTGCATCTTTCACTTCCCTGACCATTTTCAATTCATATTTCCCCGTCAGAAATGAAGGAGGTCCGTCATCAGTTGAAATAATGAGTAACTTTTTCCCTTCAGGGGCCGCTGCTCCTCCCCATACGGCCTCAAGGATGAGCTTGCTTAAGGCGCTATGCCCGGAATCTTCTCCCCACCTCTCATATCCGCGCAGTTCCCGCTCTATTTGCAGGATATAGCGGGAGAGTTTTTTTTGCTCAAAATCCTCATGAAACTGGATCCCGCATCTATCGTCTCCCACATTGACGACCGTTCCGGCAAGCCAGCAGATATCCTCGTTTGGAAGGAGGATGGCAAAATCCAGATCAATGCCTGTTGAGATCAGGTTTGGCGCATCCGGGACGGTCAGCCCCACACCACCTACACTTATATCCCTTAAACTGATCAGGTTGGCAACTGCGCTAAGGCCCTCATTTCTAATGGCGATCTTTAGAGCCCTCGAATCCTGGGCGGGTAACCGTACGTGCTTTCTTTTCTTTATAAAATCGGGAGATTCAGACTCCTGATCTGAAATTTCCAATTTGGACAACCTCCTGCATATCATATAAATTTTGTAATTATACAATTTATATAACGCAAGTTTCATTCCATAATAAAAGATCTGTCAAAAATATTGACACTATCAAATTAAACAGTGTTTCTATAATTTTTCACTATTTAAGGTTGTATTTTTCAAGTGAAATGGCGCAACGATAGCCGGGCGCATATGGCAGAAGACACAGATTCTGGTCCCTTTTTAAGGGATAAAAAGAATATATTGGCCCTGACCTTGCATTACGTTGTCATTCCGGCTTGTCCTTTCCCCGTCTTTCGGAAGGATTCCCGGCGCGCTCCACTTGCGGGAATGACAACAAAAGGTATATTAATAAAAAGGTGAAATTTCCCTAATGGACAATTTGATCGATATTTCAGTCATGATAAGGCCCGGAATGGCGGTCTGGCCGGGCGACCCTCCGCCAATTATAAAAAAACTGCAGGACATCGGAAGCGGAGACGAAGCGAACGTCTCTCTAATTGTCATGGGGGCACACTGCGGCACCCATGTGGACGCTCCCCTTCATTATATCCCGGGGGCGGACGGAATCGACAAGGCGCGTCCTGAAGCCCTCTTCGGCCCGGCCCGGGTTATAGAGGTCCGGGGAGGTAACCGAGGGGAAATCGGAAAAGAGGAACTCGAAAAATTGGATATCCGGGAAGGCGAAAGGGTCCTTTTCAAAACGGCAAATTCCGGCCTATGGAAAAACGGGGGAAAGAGACAATGTTTCCATGAGGGATTTGTTCATCTTGGGGCCGGGGCCGCTAAGTTTCTGGCCGAAAGAAAGGTCATCGCCGCAGGGATCGATTACCTCTCGATAGGCGCCTACACGGGTGACGGGGCCCTGGTGCACAGGATACTGCTTGACGCGGGAATATGGATAATCGAGGGATTGGACCTTTCAGAGGCGCCTCCGGGAAATTATGAGCTTGTATGCCTGCCACTGAAAATCGAGGGGATTGAGGCCGCACCCGCCAGGGCATTTTTACGTTCGCTTTCCTAAAACTGCGCCGGAGTACGGGCCCGCAGGGCGCGACTCATAATTAAACAGCCTCATGGCCGCATGGTGTAGTTCTTTCAAATAATTTTAGGGGTTCTGAATGAGTATGGGAATATTGTAGTGAATTGCTGGGATGGTTTGCCGAATCATATGCATATATCGAATTGGATGCATTTATAGTAGGGGCAGGGCTTGCTCTGCCCTGTCGTCATACCCGAAGTATTAATCGGGCATCAATTTTAAAATTGTTCTCCCAGATTGGATTCCCGCCTTCGCGAGAATGACGGCAAAAATCAAAAATCGGAGAACAGGGCGGAGCAAGCCCCGTCCCTACATCCAAAAGATTAATACTTCAACCCGGAGCAAAAAAGGGGTCAGGTCTTGAATCTTGACATTTTGACTCCGCAATGCTAAATTCCCTTCATGGCAAGGCCGTTAAGAATTGAATATGACGGAGCGCTTTATCACATAACCGCCAGAGGCAATGAACGTAAGGCCATTTATCAAGATGACGAGGACAGGGCTGTTTTCCTCAATATTATTCATGAGACAAATAAGAGATATAACTGGATTTGCCATGCCTATTGCCTCATGAAAAATCATTATCACCTGCTTGTCGAGACACCGGATGGCAATCTTTCAAAGGGCATGCGCCAGTTAAATGGCGTTTATACACAGATCTACAATTTGCGGCATCGAAGAAATGGCCACCTGCTTCAGGGCAGATATAAGGCCATGCTTATAGAGAAGGATTCCTATTTACTGGCAGTCGGCCGGTATATAGTATTAAATCCTGTCAGGGCGCGGATAGTTACCGATCCCGAG
>JAKAEG010000374.1 GCA_021819985.1 Nitrospirota bacterium
AGAGCGCACGCCCGGCAGCTGCCCCTGAAGGGGAAAAGGCAGCGGCCCGAACATCTCAAACGCATCAAAAAAAACGTCCTCGGGCACAAAGCCAAGCTGCGACATGACGCTGAAAGAGTCCCGGCCGGCATGTGATGCGATGGCCACCCCGCCAAGATCATGTATGGCGGAAACCAGGCGGGAAAGCCCTAAGCCGGTTGCGCCAGCCAGCGGCCTCATGTTGAAACCAAGCACTTCATCATCCTCATTCACTATAACCTGATCGAAAGGGGAGGGCCTTCCTGTTTTATTTTTATGTCCCGATGTTTCTTTCTCCAGATCTTTCATTCCTTCATATATGGTTTCCTGCATTCTCATGACCGACTCAAGGCTGTCAAACAGCGCCAGCACATGGACCTCCTCCGAGGAGGTGATCTCCATGGCCGGCACCAGCGATATCCCGGTCTTTTCCGCCGCGCGCGCCGCGGCTTCCAGGTTTTCGCACGAGTTGTGGTCCGCTATGGCCACTATGTCCAGCTCCAGTTCCGCCGCCTTTCTCATGATCCTCTTTGGCGTCATATCCAGTTCGGCGCATGGAGAAAGACAGCTGTGTATATGGAGGTCCGCATTGAAAAAGCGCATCTGTTAAAATTTCACTTTTTCTCATTTTTTAAAAGCAGGTTATAAAGGGTCCCGGCCATCTCGAATGTCTGCAAAGGCGTGCTCATTACCGGTATGCATTCGGACTCGGCCTTCTCCAGAGTGTCCGCCTCTATCTGTTTGCCACCAGGAACGATTATCCCGGCAAGTCCCCTTATCGCGGCAACCGCCACCACATTGGGATGGGTCTGCCGGGTGATCCAGATATTGCCTTCCTTGCCGTTGGCAAGGACGTCTGAGAGCATATCGCTTACATAACAGCCGCTTACGACGCCTTCCACGCATCCGTTATTTTTAAGATCAAGCTTAAGTATTCCGATCAGTTCCTGTATGTTCATTTGTCCGCCTTCAGATCAATAAAAATTTTAAGAGTAGTGCCTTCGCCGGGTACGGAGTCTATTACCAGGTCATCGGCATTTCTTTTTATGTTTGGCAGGCCCATGCCGCTGCCCCATCCGTATGTCCGGGCCCAGTCCGGCGCGGTCGTATAGCCTTCTTTCATTGCAAGCGCCACGTCCTTGATCCCAGGGCCCATGTCAGTGATCGTTATTGTAAGAATGTCCTCGTTGATCATGTAATGCAGGCTTCCCGCAACTGCATGGATTATCACGTTTATCTCCGCCTCGAAAGCGCAGATAGCGGCGCGCCTGATCACCTGCGCGGGCACTCCCAAAGCCGCAAGCTCCTCCCGGAGGCGCTTCGAACCCGCCCCGGCGTCAGAAAAATCCCCCCCGTTCAATGGGAAATAGATTTCCTTGTCTTCTTCCGGGTGCGGGCCGGTTATTTTTTTTTCTTCCGGGTTCATTCAGCCGTTACCCCTGATGGAGCAAAATTTATCCGCAGAAGCCAGACGAGCCAGTTTTCCGTAAGGCACTCCGAAATAAAGCCGCAGAGCGTCTCGTTCACTTTTAAATTCCTCTGTGCCACGGTCCCGCTCATCGGCGCCTTCAGCTCCACTATCCTGCCTTCTCCCATAAGCACCCTGGCGAATGTCTCCCCGGAGGTGATCGAGGGCTGGTCTATGAGGTCTATATAAAGCAGGTGCCCTCCAAGGTACCACTGCCTTACATCAAAGCCTATCTCCCATCCGCCCCTGACCGGTCTTGCCCATGCGCCGTCCTTATAGTAGATGGCGCGCTCGTCAAGCTCCGAGGCCATCGTCACATACTGCTTGAACTGGTCGATGAATGCCTTGCGGAGTATCCAGCCCCTTTTGTCAAACACCTTTGCGGCAACGTTTTTCATGAAATCCGGAGTGAACGGTTTTTCCAGGAACTCAAAGGCCCCCAGCCTTATGGCCTCTTTCGCGTCTTCAAGCGTGGGGTAACCCGTTATCATCACCACGTCGGTTTTTGGCTGTATCAGGCGGGCCTCTCCAAGCACCTCTATCCCGTTGATGTCAGGCAGTCTTATGTCCGAGATAAGGATGTCCACTTCCTCGGAGTTCAGCCTTCTTATGGCCTCCTGTCCCAAGGTGACCGTATTTACGGTGTAGCCTTCGGCCCCGAGTATCCTTTTACAGCTAAGGCCCACAACAGGGTCGTCGTCCACCACCAGTATTTTTTTCCCTTCTGTCATCGAAGAAAACTCCTCCTTTTATGAAACCATAAATAATAAAGCAATATCTATGCCATTTTTACAAGTTACTGTTTTTAAAAGATTTGGTTCAGGCGAGAGGATTTGAAAGTGGTGTAGTGTATAAATTTTTTATACACGAGAGATCAGGTTTGTTCGATTCAACTTGCAATTCCATGCAGCTTGGCTAGCGGGGGCTTCATTTTTCGAGCAGTTCAAATGACGGCATATCTTTAAGCGCCCGGTCGAAGGTGGCGGTGCGGATGCAGCCGTACCCGTGGTTAGTCCTGCCGGTAAGGTAATCCGCAAGATCTCCTTTCCCTTGCGCGTAGTCTTTTATAGCCTGCCTTAAAATGTCTTTCTGCT
>JAKAEG010000375.1 GCA_021819985.1 Nitrospirota bacterium
TATGAAAAGGATAAAGACTCACCACGGGAAAACATGCAAAAAGTGAGCGGGATTATTTACAATAGAAAAAGTGGTGGCCAGTGAGAGAATTGAACTCCCGACACGAGGATTTTCAGTCCTCTGCTCTACCGACTGAGCTAACTGGCCTGTAAGCACCTTTGGAGTTTAATTTTTACCCAAAAACGTTTTTAATGTCAAGGCGGTGAGATGAGAGGCAACGGCACAAAATATCTGATGTCCGCTTTTTCCGGGCTGATGCTGGTCTTCACGTTTGCCCCGTATGGCCTGTTCGGTCTGGCCTGGGTTGCGCTCGTCCCGTTCTTCCTGTCAATTGAGGAAATGCCCGCCTCAGCCGCCGCAAAAGCCGGATTCACGATGGGCTTTTTCTACTTCTTCGGCACCACTTACTGGATATACCACTCAATGCACGACTATGGCGGAATGGGGCTCGTCACAAGCCTGGCAATTGTGATTGCGCTTGCTTCGTACCTGTCTCTCTATACGGCGGCTTTTGCGCTGCTCTATACGGCAAAGATCAGGCATACGAAGGCCCCGGCTCTCCTTGTGGCGCCCGTTCTTTGGGTATCGCTCGAATATCTGCGCTCTTATTTTCTTACCGGGTTTCCCTGGTCGACCCTGGGTTACAGCCAATGGAACTTTTTAAGGGTCATCCAGATAGCCGACATCACCGGGGTATACGGGATATCGTTTTTGCTGGTTGCGGTAAACGCGGCGGTCGCGGATTTTTTCCTGATAAAAAGAAGGATGAAACGGATGCCCCTTTACCCGCTTTCTTATGTGGTAACCGGGTACATTTGCCTTGCGGGCCTGCTTGCCGCCACTTTTCTTTACGGGAGCTTCAGGCTGAAACAGATACGCCCTGGCCATCCGTTAAAGGTGAGCATCGTCCAGGGAGATATAGACCAGTCAGAAAAATGGGACCAGCGGTATGAGAACCAGGTCTTTTCCATTTATAAAAACCTCACCACCGGGGCCATCGACCAGACCCCAAACCTGATAGTCTGGCCTGAAAGCTCTCTGCCTTTTGCCTTCAATGATCAGGAACCGGCGGTAAAAGAACTCGAGAACATCCAGGGCGCAAGCCATATACCGGTACTCATCGGAGCGATGAGGCAGAGGTCGTCGGGCAATTTTTCAAACAGCGCCGTCCTGATAGCAGGAGGAAGGCCCGCTTATTTTTATGACAAGATACACCTGGTGCCCTTTGGAGAATACGTCCCCCTAAAAAAGGTCCTGTTCTTTGTAAACAAGCTGTCCGATGCCATTGGAGATTTTGAGCCCGGGGACGATTACACCCAGGGCGGCATCGGTCATGACCGGTTCGCCACGCTTATCTGTTATGAGATGGCGTTTCCGGGCCTGGTCAGAAAATTTTTCAGGACCGGCGGAGATTTCATGGTAACCATCACAAACGACGCTTGGTTTGGCAGGAGCACCGGACCGTACCAGAACTGGAGCATGGCCGCGCTGCGCGCCGTGGAAAACAGGAAACCAGTCATCCGGGCGGCCAATTCCGGCATTTCTGGTTTCTTTACGAGTTCTGGTGCTGTAATAGAGCACACAGGACTTTTCGAGCGCAGGACCGTTACGGCCACCGTAATGACAGACTCCACTATCACTTTTTACACGCGTTTTGGCGACCTGTTTTCATATCTGAGCATTCTCACCGCCCTTTTCATGCTCATATTTTCAGACGAAAAAAACAGTTTCTGATTTGATCTGATTAATTTCCCCTGATTGGATTAAAATTTTACTGTGGCTTTGATTTATTAAGGAGGAGACAAACAATGATGATTGAAGAATTAAGCGAAAAACTTTCCCAGCTCAAAAAGAAGGTTGACGACCTTCGAGGTTATCTTTGATGTAGCTGGGCTTAAGACTGCAATTAATGAGGTAGACCTGGAGCTTTCAAAGGAGAGTTCCTGGGAACCGGCGAAGCAGACCGAACTCAGGAAGAAAAAATCCCGGTTTGAAGCGCAGCTTTCGCCATTCGAGCAGATATCGGCAAAGGTACAGTACCTGGATGAGGCGGCAGGCCTCCTTTCAGAAGAAGGGGGCGAGGTCTTCCTTGCCGAGATAAACGAGGGGCTGTCTTCCGTTTCTGAGGACATCAGGCAGCTTGAGCAAAAGCGCCTGCTTTCAGGCGATCTGGATCCCGCCAATGCCATAGTTACGATACATCCGGGGGCCGGCGGCACCGAATCCCAGGACTGGGCCCAGATGCTCTTAAGAATGTATCTGAGGTGGGCCGAACGCAGGGGGTTCGAAACCAAAATGATGGACCTTCAGCCCGGTGATGAAGCCGGAATAAAGAGCGCCACGTTCACGGTAAATGGTCTTTATGCCTACGGATATGTAAAAAAGGAGGCCGGAATTCACCGGCTTGTCCGGATATCCCCTTTTGACGCCAACAAAAGAAGGCATACGTCCTTTACCGCGGTGCTTGTCAGCCCGGAAATTGAAGATGACATAGAGGTGGACATACGCGATGAGGACCTGAGGGTGGACACGTTCAGGGCTTCCGGGGCTGGCGGTCAGCATGTTAACA
>JAKAEG010000063.1 GCA_021819985.1 Nitrospirota bacterium
TGATAAACAACATGGTGCAGCCAGCCAACAACCCTGCCCCAAAACCGGTAGATGATTAAGCCGGGAGGTCTTTAGCTTCAATGCGCTTCACGGATATTTTCATAAGACGTCCGGTACTGGCCACGGTTGTCAGCCTGTTTATTCTTGTGCTGGGGCTGCGCTCGATAGGGCTTTTGAAGATACGCGAATACCCGACAGTCCAGAGCGCGGTAGTAACGGTCTCCACCACCTATTTCGGGGCGGACCCGGCTCTGGTATCGGGCTTTATCACGACCCCGCTTGAAAGCTCCATTGCCCAGGCCGGGGGTATCGACTACCTCACGTCCACAAGCACGCTTGGGCAAAGCACCATCCAGGCCAACCTGCGCCTGAACTACGACCCGTCCAAGGCGCAGACCGACATCAGCACCAGGATAAACGCGGTGATCAACCAGCTGCCCAAAGAGGCCCAGGCGCCCGTTATCACGGTGGCCATAGGCCAGGCGATAGACTCGATGTACATAGGCTTTTACAGCAAGGTGCTGCCCGCAAACAAGATCACCGATTACCTCATCCGCGTGGTCAAACCGAGGCTGCAGACCATAACCGGCGTGCAGGACGCCGAGATACTTGGCGAGCAGCGCTTCGCGCTCCGGGCATGGCTTGACCCCGTAAAAATGGCGGCATTCAACGTGACCGGAGCCGATGTAAGCAATGCCCTGGCCGCCAACGACTTTATCTCCGCTGTAGGGCGCACCAAGGGACAGATGGTAACGGTGGACCTCACGGCGGCAACCGGCCTGCACACGGTGGACGAATTCAAAAACCTGGTCATCAAATCCCAAAACGGCGCCATCGTGCGGCTGGGCGACGTCGCCAATGTGACCCTGGGCGCCGAAAACTACGACACCAAAGTTTATTTTGACGGCAAGGGCGCGGTCTATATCGGCATAAAAGTGGCCCCGACCGCAAACCTCCTTTCCGTCATCAGCGATATCCACAAGGTGTTTCCCTCTATCCAGCAGCAGCTTCCGCAGGGTCTGAGCGGCGACATCGTATATGACGCAACCAAATATGTGAAGAGTTCCATCCGCGAAGTGATAAGCACCATAGCCAAAGCGCTCATAATAGTGACTTTGGTGATATTTTTGTCCCTGGGCTCGCCAAGGTCAGTGGTTATCCCCACTGTGGCCATGCCGCTTTCATTGATAGGGACTTTTTTTATCATGCTGGCGCTTGGCTATACGATAAACCTGCTTACGCTTCTTGCCCTGGTGCTTGCGATAGGCCTGGTAGTGGACGACGCCATCATAGTGGTGGAGAACGTGCACCGGCACATAGAGGCAGGCAAGCAGCCTTTGGAGGCGGCATATCTGGGGGCGCGGGAACTTGCAAACCCGATCATAGCCATTACGGTTGTGCTGGTGGCCGTGTATGTCCCCATAGGTTTCATGGGCGGCCTCACAGGCGCGCTCTTTACCGAGTTCGCGTTCACCCTGGCAGGGACGGTCACCGTGTCGGCGGTCATTGCGCTCACCCTTTCGCCCATGATGTCCTCGCGCCTGCTAAAGCCGCCTGTCCCGGGCCGTCAACGCCTCATGGACTTTGTCGACCGGCAGTTCGGAAAAATTCGCGGCGCATATCAAAGGCTGTTGCACGGCTCGCTGAATTATCTGCCGGTTACTGCGGTGTTCGCCGCCATAATACTCCTCAGCAATTATTTCCTTTATAAAAATTCGATGAGCGAACTTGCGCCGCAGGAGGACGAGGGCGTGATAATTACACTGGCTACGGCCGCGCCCGATGCCACTCTGGAGCAGACCTCACTCTACACAAGGCAGGTTTACAGGCTCATGGCCGGTTATCCCGGGACGGACCATATCTTCCAGCTTGACGGCATAAACGGACTTAACTCCGGCATAGCCGGAATGGTCCTGAAGCCATGGGACAAACGGAAGGCAACGGCCATGCAGCTTCAGCCGCAAGTGCAGGCGCAGCTTGGACATATCGCGGGCGTGAAGGCGGCCGCCTTCCAGCCGCCGCCGCTTCCAGGCGCAGGAGGGGGCCTTCCGGTGCAATTTGTGATAGGCACTACCGAGTCTTATGACAGGCTGAACGAAGTCTCGCGGGCACTTATGGCCAGGGCGTACGCAAGCGGGATGTTTGCCTATGCCGATACCGACCTGAAGATAGACAAACCGCAGACCACGGTCGAGTTTGACCGCGACAAGGCGGCCCAGCTTGGCCTTACGATGAGCGACGCCGGAGCGGCCCTTGGTTCCATGCTTGGCGGAGGCTATGTCAATTATTTCAGCCTGGCCGGACGCTCCTACAAAGTGATTCCGCAGGTGATGCGGCGCTTCAGACTGAATGCGCAGGACCTGGAGAACTATTACATTAAAACCGGCAGCGGCATGACTATTCCGCTTTCAACCATTGCCCATCTCAAGAACTCCATTGTGCCCGAATCGCTGAACCATTTCCAGCAGTTGAACTCCGCCACTATCTCCGCGGTCCCTGCCCAGGGCGTGACCCTTGGCCAGGCCTTGACGGTGCTCCTGCGGCTTTCACAGGGAGTGCTCCCCGCAAGCTACAACGTGGATTACGCCGGCCAGTCGAGGCAATATGTCCAGGAATCGAAGGCGCTTCTGGTCACGTTCTTTTTCGCGCTTATAATTATCTTTCTTGCTCTTTCCGCCCTGTTTGAAAGTTTCAGGGACCCTCTCATAGTCCTCATAAGCGTGCCCATGTCCATATGCGGAGCGATGATCTTCATAAGCCTTGGGGTGGGAGGCGCAAGCCTTAATATCTTTACTGAAGTGGGGTTGGTGACGCTGATAGGCCTCATCAGCAAGCACGGGATTTTGATAGTGCAGTTTGCAAACGGCCTGCAGGAAGAGGGCAAGGGCAAGCGCGAGGCTGTGGAGACCGCCGCCGCCATACGTTTACGGCCGATACTCATGACCACGGCGGCGATGGTGCTTGGCGTGATGCCGCTTGTGACCGCCTCGGGAGCGGGCGCGGAGGGGCGGTACAATATGGGCCTTGTGATAATGACCGGGATTTCGATAGGCACTCTCTTTACATTGTTCGTTGTCCCGGCCATGTACATGCTGCTGGCTACGGACCGGTCCCAAAAACGTATTCACGATAATAAAATCCATGAATAAAAAGAAAAGAAAACTGCTCCACAAGGGCTTTGAGATAGGCATACTTCTCAAATTCATAGACGGGATACTGGAGCTGATAGGCGGACTCTCGCTGGTCTGGCTGAACCCGCAGACGCTCCAAAAATTTGTCTGGACAATAACCCGGCACGAACTGAGCGAGGACCCGAATGATCTTATAGCAGGGTTTCTGCTCAGATCGGCGCAGCACTTTTCGGTAAGCTCAAAATTGTTCGGGGCCGTTTACCTGCTCCTTCACGGATTTATCAAAGTAGGGCTCGTATTATCGATCTGGAGGCGGAAACTCTGGTCTTATCCGGCGGCCATCGCATTTTTCTTTCTCTTCGTGGTCTATCAGATGTACAGATATACCCACAGCCGGTCAGCATGGCTTATCCTGCTTTCGGCTCTGGATGTGATCGTGATCTTTCTGACCTGGGCGGAATACAGAAATCTCAAACAGAAGGCAGGCTGAGCAAACCGCAAACAACTCCACTGGATAACGCCTGCTTTTAAGGATATGATCTTTATTATGAGAGGAAGGTCAAAAACCACAGAGCTTCCGGTCCTTTCCGAAAGATATGACACGGTCAGGCATGAGATAATGGCCGCTCTTAAAGGGGCAACTCTTACGGCAAAAAACATTTCCTCCGAGGTCAGGATCACGGAAAAAGAGGCTTATGAGCATCTGGAGCATATCCAGAAAAGCCTGGGCGGCGTGCATGGGCTTTTGGTAATCACTCCCGCGGAATGCAAAAAGTGCGGCTTTATTTTTAAAAAAAGGGAACGCCTCAAAAAACCGGGCCGGTGCCCGGTGTGCCATAACGAGGCCATAAAACCTCCGGCTTTCTCGATAGAGTAAATAAAGAAAGGGGAAAATCATGGAGCTTGTCAGCCGCGCAAAAGGCATCATCCTTCAGCCTAATCAGGAGTGGCAAACAATATCGGCGGAACCGTCATCGATCTCCGGCCTATACAAGGGTTATGTGATCATTCTCGCAGCTATCGGGCCGCTGGCGTCCATTATCGGGATGTCTGTAATGGGCATGGGCTTTTTTGGCAGGATGCCGGTAACGGCGGCCGCCGCCTCTGCGGTGGTGGCTTATCTTCTGACCCTCGCCGGCGTTTATGTCCTGGCGTTCATCATCGATGCGCTGGCGCCCACTTTTGCGGGAGAAAAGAACATGGAGCAGGCCTTCAAAGTGGCCGCGTATTCGTATACTCCGGGTTGGCTGGCCGGGATATTTTTGATAATTCCCGCTCTGAGCGTTCTAAGCATACTTGGCCTCTACGGGCTGTATCTGCTCTACTCGGGCCTTCCCGTCCTCATGAAATCGCCCAAGGAAAAATCCCTGGGCTACACGGCCGCAGTCGTTGTCGCGGCAATAGTCATCTTCATCATCATCGGGGTCGTCTCCAGGGCGTTCATGCCTTCTTTCAGCGCCATGCACTGAAAAAGATTTTGGCCGCGGATTTCATCAAAAGGCAATTCTTGCCCTGGACCCTCCTCATTTCATTTAATGGGGGGCCCGATACCCGCCGCCCGGAGGTCCGCCTCCTTCGGATTTTTTCTTGAGCAGCATTCCGCGATCTTCCCGTTTACGACCACAGTGGGCACGGAATTGACGCCGTACTCCTTCGCCTTGTCCATCCCTTCCTTTCTCAGGTCGTACACCTGTCACCGCGACTGCCGGGGTGATCTGTTAGACCGTTCACGGGATTCCCGGATTGCCGACAGTATTTCCCCGCGCGAAAGACCTTTCTGCAAGCCGGCCACATCAAAAGGAGAGCGATGAGGCTGCGATTTTGGCACGATGGAATACAAATCTCCCTTGCGGCGCCGAATGATTACTTCTTCATGTTTGGATTCTTCAAGTATATCGGCCAATTTTTCGCGGGCTTTTGAGTACGTGTATATTTTCATAATTTACTCCAACACCTTTATTCCAAGGCTTTTCGCAATGTCGCACATACGGCCGTCAAGGCTAAGAAGGGCCAATTTATTTTCTATACAGCATTGCAAATAATACGCGTCATATGCGTATATATTGAAGCGGATGGCCAGCTTCATGGCGTCATGTATTTTTACGGGGACCAATTTCACGGCTATTCTCTGCGATATGTCGAACGCGCGCAGAATCTCCCGCTCAGTGAGACGGCCCTTTTTTTTAACGGCGATTAACGCATTACCGATCTCATAGGGCAATATTTCCGGCGATACAGCATCGCAGCCTTCGGTCTTTTCGATGACCCAATTCCTGTCATCCTCATCAAGGACGACGGCAAGAAACGCGCTCGCGTCAGCTACAACCTTCATGTTCAATTGTACAAGTCATGTCAAATATTGTCAACTCGGGTGCTGCCTCCGGCCTCAAAACGGGAGGGATCCCGAATCAACAACGGCAAGGATTTCCTGAAAAAATACGGGGAGGTTGTCCCGATAAGGGCACCTGAAAATCCATGTCCGATTGATGTCCTTTACACGAGGACTTCCAAGTGAAAAACGGCTTTTGGAGAGAGGCGGGAAAGAGCAATAGTCCGTCCAGCACATCGCATCAGTTTCAATTTATCGAAACTGTTTTATACCGTTCGTAATAAATACATTTGGAACAAAAAAAACCCGCACACCTTTACTGCAGGAATGAGCGCAACGAGAAAAAATGAAGATAGAATTATTTGGCGGCTCAAACAGCCGCCCTGTTCGGGCCTATGTGGAAGCTACACGAGGACCAGCGTTAATCAAAATCGAGTTACCGGGAGATCAAGATACGATTACAGGTAAGTCGCAACGAAGAAAAAATAAGGACGCTATGCCTTTGCGCGCTTCACGTTCAACCGGCTGTTCAACAATTTCACAGCCTGCTTGATGATTTGCAACTCTTCATGAGAAAAACCGGTGATAAGATCATTTTCATTTGGGAACAATTCTTTTACGCCGACGCGAAGGGCTTTAGAGATATTTACTAAGGAATCCAGACTGGGATTGACATCGCCCCTTTCGACCTCTCCGATGAACTTGTAGCTTATTCCCGCCTTTTCGCCCAATTGCTCTTGTGTCAGTTCTCGCAATTTCCGCAATTGCCTGATTTTCTCGCCCAATTTTTTCCGAATAGCATTCTCCATCCGAATATCTCCTTAGGAATTATAAATCCTCTAAATGGCTCCATAAACCCTACAAAAGTGTTTATTTGATTGACACTTAACACTAATGTGTGTTATTTTCCCTACAGTTTCGTAAGTATTGGTATGAAATCACAGTTATAGACCACGTAATCATGCGTGATGCTGTTGATTCCATCGCCTGCAAGTATTTAAACTGGATGTAAGAGGTCAGTGTATGAACTTGTGCCGGAAACATATTCTACTGGTAGACGATGAAGAGGCATTTCTGCAATGCGTATCAGCGGGGTTAAAGGACTCTGATGATGAATTCGAAATATTCACGGCTGAAAACGGCAAGATAGCGCTTGAGGTATTCAGAAACGGCACCGCAATAGATCTTCTGGTCACCGATTTAAACATGCCTGAGATGAGCGGCTTCGAGCTTCTGGCCTTTATAAATAAAAATTTCCCTGCAACCCGGGCCATCTTGCTTACCGGTCTCATTACATCTGAAATCGAAGAACATCTCAAGACAATCGGAGATTATGTCTGCATTGATAAGACCGTCGGGTTCAGAGAACTCCGGCGGAGGATAAGGGATGAACTTCGCCCTTCCTCTGCGTCAGGCAAAAAGCGGCACGGAGGGTAATTTTTGATATTATTTGGCTCTTCAAGGGTTTTGTGTGGGTGTCATTCCCGCATGTCTTTAGCGGGAATCCAGCGACTTTGTTTTAAAATACTCCATGTCAAAAAAAGGGTATCTCTATATTCTTGCGAGCGGCAGGAACGGGACTTTATATATAGGGAGCACATCGAACCTGGTCAAACGCATTGAGGAGCACAGGCAAAAACTGGTGGACGGTTTCACAAAACGCTATGATATTGCGAAGCTCGTCTATTTTGAAATATTTGAAGATATTAAAGACGCAATTGTCCGTGAAAGACATTTAAAGAAATGGGAACGCAAATGGAAAACAAAACTAATCCAGTCAGCCAATCCTTACTGGCGCGACCTGTATGAAGACATTAAATAAGGCAAAGTCGCTGGATTCCCGCTTACTACACACGGGAATGACACAAAAACCGGACCCTTTCACCGCTGCCCACAGGAAACCCTGATGAGCCTGTTATTTTATTTATTAATCAAATAATTATGGACTAATAATTATAATTTGACAATAATTTTTTCCTCTAATGTACGACATTTGTGTTATAAAAGGATTGGTGTAACTTGTACAATTTTGCATCTGTGCATCTGACAGTAACTCTGCTATTGCCATCCTCGATTGCATCGGCGACGCCATTAGCATTCAAGACGGAGACTTCCGGATATTATTTCAAAAGAGGCCGACTTCAGCCATGGCTTATGTCCGGAATGCAGGAAGAAGTATTATCCGTAAAAATGTTTCAGAATATGGGAGAAGCAAGACTGATGTCTACTTCACGGAATTCGTGATGCAATGAGGGAACAGGATGGGAAATAAGTTCATCAGATTTGGATTGTTCAAGAGAAAACTGTATGTTTTTTTCGCTCGTTTATTCGGAAGCGCCGTAGAATATCTCACTTTCGTCCGCCAGCCTTTAAGGAAGAAATTCACCCTGTTTAGCATGGGCGTCCTTTTCTGGATCCTCGTAATATCTTCAATCAGCATTTCCGCGCTTGTCTGTCTTGGCCATGAGTCCAGCACAACCCTTCAGTACTTGCTACCCCAGGGCAGGGCCACTCAACAGATAATAAGGGATGTCCAGGACCTGAGGGTGGACGGTTACAGGCTGAAAGACGCCCCCGATATGGGCGCAATTATGGGGACTACCGAGGACTCCGATGCCGGAATCAAAGACATTCGCCAGTTGCTTTATGCCATGGCACAGGGCGGCGCCGTGAACGATTTCAATGGGGGAGACAAGTTGGCCGGACACTTTACAGTTGAGCCGGCGCGCGGCCCGGGCAAGGCGTTTATAAAAAGCATGTCCGGGCTTATGAATGGCGTCAAGGCCGGGCTGGACGAGATTTCCGGCATAAAGATGCAAACATTGAGTTCAAAAGCGGGCGGCGGAAAGCTTGAACAGGCGCTGGCGCAATATGATGCCGCCATCTCAAAGGCCATTGCCATGTCGAACGCATATTCATACGAGATATCCGGCGCTTACTCCGCCGACCGTCACAAGATCGGGGCGTATATTCCCATTGCCCTCCTGGTCCTGTCCGCCGCTGTATTGATGACGATATTGCTGCTGATCGTATTTACCTCCACTATTTCAAACGCGGTCATAAAACCGGTCAAGGCCGTGACCGGTCAGATCCAGTCCTTGAGCAGGGGATATATAGACGGCTCCAAACGCATACAACCCACCTCCGGGGATGAAATAGGCAGGCTGGCCATAGACTTCAACGCCCTTATGGAAACCATGGACGGCATAACCAAGTTCAAGAAGGCGATCGAGGAGGACGAGGACCTTGCGGACGTCTACTCGCGCCTGGGAAACGAATTCAAATATTATGGTTTCGACGGGTTCACTATTTACGAGGTGGCCAACAGCCAGAACAAGATGAAACCGGTCTACCCGATAGCGCTCTCCGGAGCCGGGATTTCCTGCAATCCGGAAATAATTGAAAACTGTTTTCTCTGCAGGGCAAAAAAAACGGGACACGTAATATCCTCCATCGAGTATCCGGGCATCTGCAAGTATTTTCTTCAAGGCGGCGAAATGGAGCATATATGCGTCCCTATGATGCTAGGAGGCACTGCAGGCGGGGTGGTGCAGTTTTTGGCCGAAAAATCCGGCATGAACTCCCGTCATAAAGAGGCCATAGAGGGCTGGATAAGCGCCGCATGCCGTTATTTGGAGGAGTCCATCCCGGTCATAGAGACCAAGAGACTCATGGCCGCCCTCAAGGAGTCCGCCCTTAAAGATGCCCTGACCGGCCTCCAGAATAGGCGCTTCCTCCAGGAATGCGCGGAAAGTCTGGTTGCTGGCGTCCTGAGGAGGGGCAAGAGCATCGGGCTCATCATGGGTGATCTGGATTTCTTCAAGCAGGTCAACGACATTTACGGGCACAATACCGGCGATGCGGTGCTTAAGGAAACGGCTGAAATAATGAAAAAAAGCGTCCGGGCGTCCGATTTGGTCATCAGGTTCGGGGGCGAGGAGTTCCTTATCGTCCTGATGGACGTGGGCCAGGGCGAATCCAAGGGGATAGCTGAAAAAATTAGGGAAAAAATGGAAAACACAAAGTTCAAGGTGACCGATGGGGTCCTTAAAAAGACTATCAGCCTGGGCATAAGCGAATTCCCGCTGGATACTGAGAGCTTCTGGCAATGCATCAAATTTGCGGATGTGGCCCTCTATGAAGCCAAAAACAGCGGCAGGAACAAGTGCGTCAGGTTTACCAAGGAGATGTGGAAGGACGAGCAGTTTTAAGAAACGTCCGTAGGAGCAGGGCTGTTAACGAACTGTGTCAATAGCGAAAGTTTCTGAGAAAAAATAATCTATTTTTTAATAATCTCTAATTTTTACGCCCAGTGTCCTGTCCCTAACAGTTCTTTACATTTGGCTCGGGAATGTTTTGGGCCGTCATTCCCGAGGTAGTAATCGGGAATCCAGTGACTTTTTTGTTTTAAATCAAAGACAACGTCGCTGGATTCCCGCTTAAGACATGCGGGAATGACGAACGAGAGGAATACGGCAAAAAAGGAAATGGCAAAGGACTGATTTCTTTCGCAACAAAAACTAGCTGGTAATGTGCCAAGAAAATTTGTTTAACAGGAGGCAACCTCTTTTTTCTCTGCACATTATATAGTGGGCAATCGATATCAACCGATGTTATATCTCTAATAATATTGAATGCCTTGTCCGCTTCCGCCGGAACCGCCGCCTGATAGCATGCTCATGCCGAAATCGGTAACAAGGTTCTTGATCCCGCCTTTTTGGACGTTTGTCCCGTTTTGATCGTAGAAGACATGCGCCCCTATTTCCGCCGGATAGGGAGGGTTCTTTGTCCAATACATATCCGGCGTAAGGGAATTATCCGTGAGTGGCTGGGACGTCTGTTGCCCCGAAGGGTATGCGGTCCAGGAAGTTATGGGATAAAACTGGCTTCCAGGAGGCCAGACGTTTGAAGTGCCCACTGCGTAATAATAAGGAGTCAATGAGTTGGCGCTCTGCGCGACATAGGCCGAAATATTATTGGTGTGCACCCCCCCGGAGACGACGTCATTTACCGTGGCTACGATAGCGGAGTCCGGAAGCAGGTTCTGGCCGTCGTTTGACGCCACGCTGGTAAGCGGGCTGTAATCAAGGAGGTAAAAACAGCCGTTGCCCAACCAATTGTCGCATGTCCGCTTGCTGCCCCTGATATACCCGGTCACTCCGTTGTTCAGGTACTCCCAGAACACCACATAAAGCGTGTCGTTTTTCAGCGAATCGAATTCGTTGGCATAGCTGTCGTCCAGGAGCAGCCACCACCAGAGGGGCGCCTGAGTGAACTTTTTATCGTTCTTCCTGAAGAAAGAAACGCCGTAAAAACTCTTGGGTGTAGTCGAAGTATCAAGCTCATCGACCCTGAACGACAGGCCGATCATGAAAAAGTTCGAGTTCTTGTTATCCACAATAACTTTTTCCTGAAGCTGATACGACAGGGTGCCGTAAGTCTGCCAGGACTGCACCAGGTTCTGGGTCATCGGGTTGGACGACGAAAAGGTAATCATGCCGCCCGTCTCCAACTGCGGTATCCCCTGGTTTACATACTGCAACCCGTTGTTTTTGGAATCGTATTTAAAAGATGAACCATTCAGGTTGGGGCCGCCGAGATTGGTGGTCTGGTTCCAGTTGGTGCTTATATCCGAAAAGTTGGATTGGCCCTGGTAAGACGGCCCTGAGGAGCCTGTTATACGTATGACATCCTGACGTTTTGTCAGAAGCCAACCGCTTCCGGCGATGCCTGTGGAGGTAAGGGTTGCGGCTGTTGCGTTGACATTGGAAACTGCGAGAGTGAACTGTCCGGTTGAAAGGGTATATGTGGGCGTATTCGTCAGGCCAGCCCCGAATATGGCATGCATATTGTTCTGGTTGCCATTGTTCAGGTCCGATTGTATAAGCGGCGTGGCAAACCTTACGCCGGATTCCGCGAGATAGTAAGCCTCCAGATTATTATTCTTCAGAAGCCCGGTAAGCGTTGATCCGGTTGTCAGATTCACAACTGCCGCGCCTGCAATCGCCACAATGACAAGCGTAATGATCAATCCTATCAGTATGGAGCCGTCCCGATTATTAAAACCCATCCGTTTCATAAATTCCCGGACCTCACCCGCATGGAGAATGTGCTTTGTGACCCACTGGCGCCTGTCATGCTAAAACTGAGATTGATGACCTTGTCACCTGCGGCCCAATTTGAGGTGAATGTCCCGTTGTATGCGGCAGAATAAGTCAGCGTGAAGCTTGCTATATTATCGAGGAGTGTATTGCCGTCCAACTGAATGGTCGTGCCCGACATCGCCAATATGTGG
>JAKAEG010000376.1 GCA_021819985.1 Nitrospirota bacterium
AGCCGGTGCTTAAGCCGCAGGACGTGCTAAATCTTCCCGCCAGAAAATTCTACATGATGGGCTACTCTGGCGCCTACGTCGGAAAGACCGAGGACGTCTCGAACCCCTATGTCCACATAAAGCTGCCAAATATCAGCGCCGAGGAAGGGATGGAGGCAAATAATTCCGGGGGCGGGGCACGCTGATGACTGAGATAATATTCATTGCCGGCATCGTCGCGGCCGTTTATGGCCTCTGGAAGACGCTTTTTCCATCCGCCGGGCCCGGACAAGGCCTTCCTTCGCGGAAAAAGGGCGGCAAGAAGGAGATCGCCCTGGAGGCCCTGTCCACCATCTGGTCGAGACACAGAAACTCGGAGATATCCCTGGAGCAGCTTGCGTGCCTCTGGAGGAACCAGGCCGGTCAGTCTCTACCCGCGGAGGCCGAAAACCCCGCCTTCGAACATCCGGAGATACAGGATTTTTATGACGAGTACGTAAAAGAGCGGACCTTCTCCGCCACCCCCGCCGGCGGCGTGGTCAGGGAAATTCTTCAACTTCTCGATCGGGAGGGGGACTGCCCGTCCGTCGTCAACGGGAAGGGTGAGGCCGAGGGCCTCACGGACAAAAACGCCTACGACGTTCTGGCTGGGGTGAAACTCTACCGGCACATCTTGAATGTGGCGGAAGAGATGATAAAAACCTTCAAGAGCTCCGCCGCGATGCTTCCCAAGGTCCTGATCGCCTCCTTGGGCCATGATCTTGGTAAACTCCCCTCTTTCCGAAAAACGCTTTACTCTCTGGGAGACCACCCACTTATAAGTGTAACGGTTCTGGAGGGCCTCCTAGGCTATGCAGAGCTTCCCTATAAGGACGAGGTCAATAAGGCCATTGTCGACCACCACAGGTACCCAAAGGGGCTGCTTGGAGAAAAGCTCAAGGAAGCGGACCAGGATGCCAGGCGAACGGAGATTGCCAGTAACATCCAGGATCGCCCCGCCGCGGGCGGGCCCGGCGCGGAGCCTGACAAACCGGAAGAAATACTTCAGCCAGCCCCAAAGGCGGATATGAACCGGGCTGAAAAAGATAGTATATTTATCACCCATGCCAAGAAAGAAAAAGAGAAGGTCAAGCTGAAGGAAGTCCCTCTTCCCTGGTTCGATGCCGAAAGGTTCCTGGCGGAGCTGAAGCCTTATATCAACCGCCTGGATGGCCAGCGGTGGAGCGCCTTCTCAATGCCGGACGGGCACGTATACTTCCAGGCCGGGGTGCTCGAAGAGGCGGCCAAGAAGCTCGGCAAGGGCAACCCGGATATCGCCCTCATGGACTCCGACAAGGAGCTAAAAAGGAACATCCTCTATTCGGTCGTTTGCCTTCTCCGCCGGGAGAAGGAGGCCATCTCACGGGGGCTTATCAAGGACGGCTTTTTCGGCGGACCATTCATCGTCCGGATGCAGGACGGCCGGGAGATATCCTCATATTACACGCCATTCAACGCCGAGACCTTCGGGGAAACGGTGTCATATTTCGAGAGTCTGAGGGAAGGAAAGATAAAGGAGATCGAGGATGTGAGGCCAAAGATACAGAAGTAGAAAAATTTTCGCTTATTTAATCACTTCGACGCCCCATTTTGAACGTCCCCAGACAAGCCCGCCGATTGCCGGACTTATTGCTTCAAAATTCTTTAATGATATTTTTCGTGGTCTCTGTGTATTTCGTGTTCTCGGATAAGGGTCTCTGACATAAATTGAATCATTATCGATTCCAACAACGACCGCAAAATGCAGATATTTGTTTCTTTTCGGTTTCATAATGCAAAAAATTATAACCGGGTGCTTTCGAACAATTGCATCGCTTATTGATTTGAGTCTGGCTTTGTAATTCGAACCCTTTATGGACCGTGTGGTAAAACCAAGCTTCCTCAATGCGCGGACGAAATCTTCTCTCTTGGTTCCCAATTTTCTCCTGATATTATTATTCATTGTGATTTCAAGAGTTGATAGCCATTCCGTCGCGGTCATTTCCCGCGCTTCTTTTTTTAAATAATAATCTGCAACCATTCTAATTGCCATTGGACCACATGAATAATCCTTTTTTGATTGGTAATATTGCGGAACATCGAGAATCATAGCTAATTCCTCCTTGCGGTCGATCTTTTTTTTAAAGGCAGAGTGACTGAGCTATGTGGGCGTGGTGGGAAATCAAGGGCTGGCTGAGGGGAATTTCCTCAAAACGAACTTTGTTCAACAACTCTAAGCAATCGGTGATCTGAACCAAATAGGAGTGCAACATGTTTACTATTGCCGCCTACAGGAGTACCATGAACGTACATCCACTGCAACAAATAAGTACCATTTGCGTACGTATTTCTTGCATCGGGTTCAGCTTTCAGCAAAGATACTACTTTCGTTTCTGACATGCCAGGTTTGATCGAACTTAAACCACTAACGCTAAACGTATGACCTACAGTAACGCACCCGGCAATCAAAGTCCCTAGTAACAGTAGCACTATCGTCTTCATCTTAGAAGTTGCCCCTTTCCGTTCGTGGACAAGGAAATGGCTAAGTTACATGATTTTAAGTT
>JAKAEG010000377.1 GCA_021819985.1 Nitrospirota bacterium
CGCCCGCGCTGTAGGCATACATGGGTCCGTTCTTTAATCCGGCCTCGCCAGCGACGTAGCTTTTAAGCAGTTCTATGCCTCCAAGATTGGTGGGAAAACCCGCCCAGAGGTCCCATGAGCGGAAATAGCAGCTTACCGTAAGATACAGCTCGTCTTTTTCCGGTATCACTTTGAAATCCAGAAGCCTAAGGCATGGCGGGTCCAGCTTACCGTCATTTCCGTAGCAGATATCGTGGTCCTCGGGGTCTCCTACTTCGACTACCGCCTGGTTGGTAAGAGGAGTCGTTTTCAGCATCTCTATAACCCTGTCCAGTTGCGTGCCGCCCTTTGGCATAGGGTGGTGAATGCGGCTTGCGTACTTATAGGTCTCGTTCTCGCTCAGCTCGGGGTCCATCAGGTAATTGGCGAAATAATCCTCTATGTATTCCATGGTTGTCGGCGCGGGGATATTGGAGCCCGGCGGCATTACAGGCACGATGTCCTGTGACGGGTGCTCAATGAAAACAGCAATGCCCGGGTATTGAAGCCGGTACTGCTCCTTTTCGAATGAGCCCTTCTGTATCTTTTGGGTATACGAATTGTCGAAAAGATTATATATGAGCTGAAACCATGCGTCTGATATCGTTTTGGCATTTATGCACAAAGGATTCATAAAGGAAACGCTCCCCCATTAGAGATTTTGTATTTTATCATAATTGGTCGATAGCGGCCCATGCTCATTGGCCCGGCCTGGCGCAAACTGCCTTTTCTTGACTTCCGCCGCCGGTTTCTCTTATTTTTATTCATCTTTTAATTGGAGGGACAAATGCCTATCAAATCGAGGATCAGGACCATACCCGATTATCCCAAAAAGGGGATCATGTTCAGGGACATAACGACACTTATAAAAGACGCGGTCGGCTTCAGGCTGGTGATAGACGGGCTTACCCAGAGATATACAGTACGGACTAATGAATTTGATCTGGTCGTAGGCATAGAATCGCGGGGGTTCATACTGGGCGGCGCGCTGGCCTATACCCTGGGCAAGGGTTTTGTCCCGATCAGGAAAAAAGGAAAGCTCCCCGGCGAGAAGATTTCCGAGGAGTACCAGCTTGAATACGGCACGGACAGCATGGAGATACACAAGGATGCCCTGGCAACGGGCCAGAAAGCCCTTTTAATAGACGACCTGCTTGCCACCGGGGGAACGGCCCTGGCCGCCGCCAGCCTCATTGAGAAGCTTGGCGGCAGCGTTTTTGAAATGGCCTTTATCGTAAACCTTCCAGACGTTGGCGGTGAAAAACGCCTGAAAGAAAAAAAATACAGCGTCTTTGCCCTTACCGGGTTCGAGGGCGGCTAAAACCCGTATTTGATGAAGATGTTCCCCTTTTGATCTGAATTTTAGAGCGCGGCGAAGGACTTGTTGCCCGTTTGGCTTTAACCGAAGTCCTCAACCCTGAGGCAAGGCTTTGAACAACGTACCGCACCTGGAAATCCGGGAACGCTTGTACCTGCGCTTCCTGCATAAGGGGAGTGACATCGATATCGACGGGGGGGCCTGTCTGATCGGAGGACAGGAACGTGAATGCTATCGAATTGACCCCGCCCTGAATCTGAGGCGTCACAGGCGCTGCACTGAAATCTCCCGAAACCAACCCGCCAGGCCCGGTAGTATATTGCACGAGGTCGATGAACGTGGGGACGGTGGACGCAAAGTCCACCCGATCGATGACCACATCGAGTGTGGCGGAAACGATTTGAGCACTATACGGAATGGTTGACAAAGAGAACGTCTGAAAGGCCCGGAATTCCGGCTGATCGGCCTGAGAGTCGTCCTCGCCAAACAGGTCCTTACTGGGGTTCTGATCAAAAAAATAGGCCCCGGTGACCGGATCGAATTCGATGTCTCCGTCCGATGCCAGATCACTCGGAATATCTACGGTGTTAGATACGCCTGACAACGTGTATGTAACGATCAGAAACGGCTCGTTAGGACTTACGTCATCGATGCCCACCAGGCCCGGGCCGGTGATGACGACCGGTGCGCTGGATCCGCCGCCGCAAGAGGCCAATATCAAAACGGAAAAAAACAGAACCAAAAACTTTGCCGCAAAAAGAAATGGGTTTTCTAGTTTTTTCATATTAGACCCTTATTTAAATGGTTGGTTCCATTATCTGGTTTCCGTGCCTTCCTGGCCCTTTGGCCGCCTGCGCTTTTCTTCTTTTTTCCCTTTTTGTGGTGCGCGTCCGCCTGGCGCTGGTTTTTTGATGGCAGTTCGTCCTTGAGGGACAAAACCGCCTCTCCCGGCTCCTTCCGGCAAAACACCTTGTCTTAACCTGGGTGTTGAGGCCGGGCCGAATTCACGCCTTAAAGTCGCCCGCCCTCCCGTTGGCCCTGTATACGTCCCGCGCCGTTCATTTATTCCGCCGCTGTTGCCGGGCAAAACATTTTTCCTTTCTCCCTGTGCCGGATTCGCCCCCGGATTTGTCCTTTCAAATGTGCCGCGCCGCTGCTCATTACCCGGCGTGATCTCCCTGTTTTGTGTTGACGGCCTTCCCGTTACAGAAG
>JAKAEG010000064.1 GCA_021819985.1 Nitrospirota bacterium
GAATTTTCCTTCCGCCATAAAGCCCGAAGTTGGCGGGATGCTCCAGATGAGGCAGCCGGATGGCGGAGTGCTCGAAGTGCGGATATCCCAAATCACGGAAGACTCCATAGTGCTTGACGCAAACCATCCCCTGGCCGGCAAGGAACTTATTTTTGATATAGAGCTTGTCGAGATATCCTGAGGCTATTGCGAATCGGGGCGTACCGGGAATGGGCGGATAACTGAAAGGACATAATATTTCTCATCCGGTACAGAGGCGATTATGAACGGAAGGGGCCCCGATACTTTGTCGCCGTAAAACCCCGCGCCGGTACGCGGGTCCATTACGGCAAGCCAGCCGGTTGAGGCGATATGCGTTTCACTTACCATGGAATCCCCGGCGAAAAGATAGGGAGGCAGGACAAAACAGTTGTTCGCCGGGATGGCTATCATATCGCCCGGTTGTGCCGTAGTCTGTTCAAAATCGACCGGTTTGCCGCCAAGGGCCTCCATATAATACTGGAACCCCCAATGCCCCATGAACCACAATCGGCCGGGGCCATGATAGCTCTGGGTAAGCGCTGCGGCCTCGGCGCGCTGGGAACCCGCCCAATTGTAATCGGCCCGGGCCGCGGCTAACGCGATCACAAGAGAAATAATAAGAGGAGAAAATATGAGCAGGCGGCTGCCCCGCCCGCTTGTGGAATCTTTTTGACTTTTTTGATTTTTTCGGAAAATCAAAAAAGTCATTTTCCGGCGTTCGAACGCCCTCGCAATCAGTATCCCTACAGGCGGAAAGAGCAGAAGGACGGTGCGGCCATTAATTGTCCAGTTCAGAAGGCATAAAAAAGTGAAGATCCCCATGACCCAGAGAAATAAAAGAAGCGAGCCTGCGTCCCTGGACCTCCAGAGGTCTGAAACGGCAAGCGCCAGTGCACTGGCCCCGCCCAAAGCGAAAAAGTAGAACTGCAAAACGAAAGCCCAATGAAAGACCGGGTCATTCTGAAATCTTGCCAGGGCCTGTGGAAAGGGCACAAGGAAGTTCCCCAAAGGGACAAGAAATAGAATGGCTGCCATTAGCAGGGCGCCCGCGATAATATTTTTTTTGGGCCAGATTAAAAAAGAGTAGAAAAAAACAGAGATCAGGCACCCTCCAACGAAGACCAGCCCGACAATAAAGTTCGTCAGGCTTTTCCCTCCATATGAAACCGCATAGGAAGCGGCGTTAAGGAGAAGCCCCCTGCCGTACAGTTCATAAGTAAGCCAGTCATACCCGGCAAGTATCAAGGCTGGTAAAAGCAGAAAAAATGCCCACCTGCCTTTTTTTGTGACAACTGAATAGCACAAAAGAAGAGGAATAAGGCTCATGCCGACGTATTTGCTAAGGCTTGAGGCAGCAATGAACAAAGAGGCAAGGACCACGTTGAAAACCGATCCAACACGTACGCCCCGCATCCAGAGGAAAACCGCCCATACCCAAAACGCCGTCATCATCATGTCGCACATAACGGTGTTCGCGGATATCATGAAAACAGGGGTGACCACGCCCGCAAGCGCGGCAATTAAAGGGCTTGAGCAAAAAAATTCCCTGGCCAGATAGTAAGTGCCTATGGCCGCTGCGACAGCGAAAATGAAAAATGACATGTGCAGGGCGGCCTCCGACCATCCGAACAATTTTGCGGCAAGCGCGATGAAATAGGAGGACAGGGGCGGGTTCTCATTGAATTGTGAGACCGGCTCGATGATTCCTCGCCAGTTGATGTTGAAGCCGAAGAAATCCAGGGGGCTCGATTGTATGTGCCTGGCGATCCATATATAGACCGGATCGTCCACATTGAATGCCTTTTTTATGAATGGCACAAGACAGGCCAAAACGAACACGCCAAGAAATAAAGGCCCTGCCGGACCTTTTTCCCTCTTATCCATATTGATATCTTGTTTTTCCATTCAGGCGGACCTTTTTTTCGCGCCCCTTCCAGTGAAAATTCCGGTAAAATTTTCAAACAGGACGGGACGAAAAAGATTAACATAATACAGGCTTGGATGAAAACCGCCGCCTTGACTTTTCCCTTTTTGATGATAATTTCTTTATAACGTATAATTTGAGGGGATAATTGGAAAAAAGACCTGATGAACGCGCCGACCGGTTATAGTTTTTGGCCTCTGGCAGCATATTTCTTCCTGGCGATTGCAACCGCCGGGGGGATGATGGGTCTTTCCTATGTGCTTGGGCAACGTCACCGCGAGCGGGAGACGGCCCAACCCTATGAGTCCGGGATAATCTCAACGGGCACCGCGCGCGTCCGCTTCGATGTGAAGTTCTATCTTATCGCCATGTTCTTTGTGGTGTTCGATCTGGAAAGCCTTTTTATTTTTTCATGGGCTGTTGCCGTAAGGGAATCCGGATGGGCGGGCTATGTCGAGGCGCTTATCTTTATAGGTGTCCTCATGGCCGCCCTTGTGTATCTTTGGCGTCTTGGCGCACTGGACTGGGCCTCCGGCAAGACGGAAAAAGAAAGATGAGGCGCACCGTATGAAGTGGTCCCTGATAAAGCCGGACCATCCGGCGCTTAAAACCGGTGACGGCACGGCGGAAGACGCAATAAGCAGGAATGTGGCTCTGACCACCCTTGAGGGCATGCTGGCCTGGGGAAGGAAGAATTCCATATGGCCGTTCAACTTTGGCCTGTCCTGCTGTTTTGTGGAAATGGCGACCAGTCTCACAAGCAAATATGACATTGCCCGTTTTGGGGCCGAGGTCATTCGCGGCACTCCAAGGGAAGCGGATCTGATGATCGTAGCCGGGACGGTTTTTATAAAGGTCGCGCCGGTGGTCAAACGCCTTTATGAGCAGATGATGGTGCCCAGATGGGTGATATCCATGGGCTCCTGCGCCAATTCGGGAGGCATGTACGACATTTACAGCGTCGTTCAGGGGGTGGACAAGTTTCTCCCCGTGGACGTGTATATCCCGGGGTGTCCGCCGCGTCCTGAAGCGTTCATGGAAGGGCTGTTGCTTTTAAGGGACGCCATTGGCAAGGAGAAGCGCCCGCTTAGCTGGGTGATTGGTCCCCAGGGTGTCAGCAGGCCCCCTTTGCCCTCGATGAGAGACCTGAAACGTGACAAAAGGAGCAGGGAAACGGACCTGCCCACTCCGGACCATGTCTAGTGTAGCGTCCCAAACAGTTCTTGACACATTTTTCTGCTAAATGGCCAAATTATCTGAACGGCACAAAAAAATATAAAAATTAAAGGTCTGAATGGGTACCGGAAACGCTTCAGTAATAGACGAACTTAAGCAAAAATTCGGCGGGCAGGCGATTATCCCCCAGGAAACGAAAGACGGCGTGCCGACCGTCTGGGTGGAAAACGGCCTGGTCCACGAAGTGCTCCAATATCTGAAGACGGGAAGCGGCAGTAAAAAACGCTTCCGGATGCTCTATGACCTTACGGCCATCGATGAGCGCGTGCGGAAACAAAGGGAGGGACAGCCGGAAAGCGATTTTACGGTTGTTTACCATCTTCTTTCTTACGACAGCAATCAGGATGTGCGCGTTAAGACCGCTGTCAGAGAAGGGGCATCGCTCAGGAGCATTACGGATATCTGGCCCGCGGCCAACTGGTATGAGAGGGAGGTCTGGGACATGTTCGGCGTGCGGTTCGACGGCCACCCGCATTTAAGGCGGATACTGATGCCGCCCACGTGGCAGGGCCACCCGCTCAGGAAGGACCACCCCGCGCGGGCGACTGAGATGGGGCCTTTCCGTCTTCCGGAGGACAAGAGCATGGAGGAGCAGGAGGCCATGAAATTCCATCCGGAGGACTGGGGAATGGTCCCCCCCCGCGAAGACACGGATTACATGTTTTTAAACCTGGGGCCCCATCATCCCGGCACCCATGGGCTCCTGCGCATCATACTGGCCCTTGACGGAGAGGAGATAGCGGATTCGGTCGTTGACATAGGCTTTCACCATAGGGGGGCCGAAAAGATGGGCGAGCGCCAGTCCTGGCATACATTTATTCCCTATACCGACAGGATAGATTACCTCGCGGGAGTCCTTAACAACCTGCCCTATGTGCTCGCCGTGGAAAAGCTGGCTGGCATAGAGGTGCCAGACAGGGTGAAGGTGATAAGGGTCATGCTTTCGGAGCTGTTCCGCATAGAAAGCCACCTGGTATGGTACGGCACCTTCGCGCAGGACCTGGGCGCGCTCTCGCCGGTCTTTTACACCTTTTATGACAGGGAGAAGATGTTTGAGATAATCGAGGCCGTCTGCGGAGGGCGAATGCACCCCAGCTGGTTCAGGATAGGCGGGGTTGCGCAGGATCTTCCGAAGGGCTGGGACGGTCTCATAAGGAATTTCCTGGACTGGATGCCCGCGAGAATGGCCGAATATGACAGAATTATCATGAAAAACAGCCTATTCAAGGCGCGCACCAGGGGCGTGGGCGCGTACACCCTCGATGAAGCGATAGAATGGGGGGTAACGGGCCCCAACCTGAGGGCCTGCGATTTTGAGTGGGACTGGAGAAAAAAACGCCCTTACAGCGGCTATGAATGGTTCGAGTTCGATATACCTACCGCCCACGTGGGGGACAGCTACGGACGGGCCCTGGTGCGTGTGGAGGAGATACGCCAAAGCATGCGCATTGTGGAGCAATGCATGAAAAACATGCCCGCAGGCGATTATAAATCCAGGCATCCGCTTTCGACTCCGCCCCTGAAGGCGCGTGCGATGCAGGATATCGAGACCCTGATAGATCATTTCCTGAACGTCTCATGGGGGCCGGTCATACCGGCCGGAGAAGCGGCCGTGGGAATAGAGGGTGCAAAAGGCAATAACACTTATTATCTTATAAGCGACGGAAGCACCATGTCCTACCGCACCCGCATCCGCACGCCTTCTTTCCCTCACATGCAAACGCTCCCCATGCTTGCAAAGGGGCTTACCATACCGGATTTGATATCTATTCTGGGGAGCCTGGATTTCATTCTTGCGGATGTGGACAGATAAAGGGGAGAAAAAAATTTAAAAATGTTGAGCGATCAGGAACGTGCTGAATTAGAAAAGGGCCTGGCCCATTATGAAAAAAAGAAAACCGGCTGCATAGAGGCGCTCCGCATGGTGCAGAAGTTCAGGGGCTGGATATCGGACGAATGCCTGAAAGACATCGCCCAATACCTGGACATGACACCAGATGAACTCGACAACACGGCCACATTCTACTCAGCCATATACAGAAGACCTGTCGGAAGACATGTTATCTCGATATGTGACAGCGTCAGCTGTTATACGGTGGGCTACCGGGACCTGCTCAAGCACATCTCTGGACGGCTCAGAATAAAGCCGGGAGAAACCACAGACGACGGGAGGTTCACATTGCTTCCGGCCGCCTGTCTTGGGGTATGCGAGAACGCCCCGGCCATAATGATAGACGAGGATGTGCATACCGGGCTGGAACCGCCCGAAAAAGTTGACCCGATACTGGAAAGATATAAATAAAAATGAGCAAGCCGGAAAACGAGCAAAAACCTCTTACGGGGAATTTCAGGGCGGACGGGCAGCCGTTGAGTCTCGCGGAATACGAAAAGACCGGGGGATATGAGGCCCTGCGGAAGGCATTGCAGTCCATGAGCCCCAAAGAGGTAATGGAGGAAGTGAAGGCCTCGAACCTGCGGGGGCGGGGCGGAGCGGGCTTTCCGACCGGGCAGAAATGGAGTTTCGTTCCCTCGGGGGAAGGAAATCCCGGACCGAAATACGTTGTGGCGAATGCGGATGAGATGGAGCCCGGCACCTTCAAGGACCGGATACTCATGGAAAACAGCCCGCATATGCTCATAGAGGGAATGGCGCTGGCCGCCTACGCCACAGGGGCGCAGGAAGCCTACATATTTTTGCGCGGCGAATATGTGCGATCTGGAAAGGCGCTGGAGCGTGCGCTTGGAGAGGCATACGAAAAAAACTACATGGGGAAAAATATTTTTGGTCAAAAAACTGCTTTCAATCTGGAAATGCGTATCCATATGAGCGCCGGGCGTTATATGTGCGGCGAGGAGACAGGGCTTCTCAATTCTCTTGAAGGTAAGCGGGCCATACCCAGGGCGAAGCCTCCGTATCCTCAGGTGACCGGTTTTTTGGGAAAGCCCACGGTGGTAAACAATGTGGAGACCCTCTGCAACGTGCCCCATATTATCAGAAATGGGGCAGCATGGTTTAAAGGACTTTCCCGCAGCCAGGACGGGGGCACAAAGATATACGGCGTAAGCGGAAGGGTCAAAAGGCCGGGCGCATGGGAGCTTCCGATGGGCGCCACTATCAGGGAGATATTCGAAGGCCATGCGGGCGGGATGCAGGACGGTTACAAATTCCGCGGCCTGATACCGGGCGGGGCCTCTACCGAATTTCTTATTGAGGAGCACCTGGACTTGCCAATGGATTTCGACTCCCTCCAGAAGGCCGGAAGCCGGATGGGCACGGGCACGATGATAATACTCGATGACAGGACCTGCCCGGTGGGCATGCAGATAAGCCTTCAGTCTTTTTTCGCCCGCGAGTCCTGCGGATGGTGCACGCCGTGCCGCGAAGGGCTGCCATGGATCGTGAAAACCCTGAACTCGATCGAGGACGGAAGCGGAGAGATGGAGGATATTGACCTTCTTTTGGAGCAGGCGCGGCTCCTTGCGCCAGGCCATACATTCTGCGCGCTTGCGCCAGGGGCGGCCGAGCCCCTTTCAAGCGGTGTCCGGTACTTCAGGGAGGACTACGAGCGCCATGTAAAGGAAAGACGCTGCCCCTGGGGAAATTTTTAAGGGAAATTTCTTGAAAATAAAAAATATGGGGAAAATGGTCACCGTATATATAGATGAAAAACCCTACCAGGTGGAAGCGGACCAGAGCATGCTGGATGCCTGTCTTTCGCTTGGCATGGACCTGCCCTACTTCTGCTGGCATCCGGCAATGAAGTCCGTAGGGGCCTGCCGCCAGTGCGCGGTAAAGCAGTTCAGGGACGAAAACGATAAAAAGGGCAAGATCGTGATGGCCTGCATGACACCGGCAGCCGAAGGCACAAGGATATCTATAAAAGACCCCGAGGCAGGCGAGTTCCGGGCCCGCGTCATAGAATGGCTGATGCTCAATCATCCGCATGACTGCCCGGTCTGCGATGAGGGCGGAGAGTGCCACCTTCAGGATATGACAGTAATGACGGGACATAATTACAGGAGGAGCCGGTATAAAAAGCGCACTTACAAAAACCAGTATCTCGGCCCTTTTGTAAACCATGAGATGAACCGGTGCATTCAGTGCTACAGGTGCGTGCGTTTTTATAACGACTATGCGGGGGGCAGGGATTTCGGCGTGTTTGCCGCCCATGACCACGTCTACTTCGGTCGGCATGAGGACGGCGTTCTCGAAAGCGAGTTCAGCGGCAACCTTGTGGAGGTCTGCCCCACAGGCGTTTTTACCGACAGGGTTCTCAAGAAACATTATACGAGGAAATGGGACCTGCAGACAGCCCCCTCGATATGCGTGCACTGTTCGCTTGGCTGCAACATAATTGCGGGGGAGCGCTACGGACGTTTAAGGCGCGTGATCAACCGTTACAACAGCGAAGTAAACGGATATTTTATCTGTGACAGGGGGCGCTACGGCTTCGAGTTCGTAAACAGCGATACGCGCCTACGCGAGCCGTTCACTATACCCCGGCCCGGAAACAAACAAATAAAAATACTTGAGGAAGGTGAAGCGCTCCCTCACCTGAAAACCGTGCTAGCCCGGGCAAAGGGCATAATTGGCATCGGCTCGCCGCGCGCCTCGCTGGAGGCCAATTACCTGCTTCATAAACTTGCAGGGCCGGAGAATTTTTATGCGGGATTTTCCGGAATGGAATCCAGCCTGGTGCAGGAGATAATATCCATCATCTCAAAAGGGCCTGTCCGCGTGTCTTCGCTCAGGGAGGCGGCCATGGCGGACTGCGTATTGGTGCTTGGCGAAGACGTACCCAATACCGCGCCCATGCTTGGGCTTGCCCTGAGGCAGTCCGTGATGCAAAAGCCGATGGAGAAAGTCATAAATGAATTAAAGATACCAAAATGGAACGACCAGGCCGTAAGGGAGGCCATCCAGGAGCAGAGGGGGCCGCTTTTTATCGCTGCCCCGACTGGCGGCAGGCTTGACGGTATCGCGGCCTCAGCCATCCATGCCGCTCCCGATGATATCGCAAGGCTTGGCTTTCAAGTGGCCCGGATATTAAGTCCGCATGCTCCACCCGTGGAAGGCGCTATAACAGAGGATGCTGCCCATTTTGCGGAGCGTGCGGCAAAAGAGCTTAAAGAGGCAAAAAGGCCGCTTATCATTTCAGGCGCCGGCGCCGGCAGCCTTGCAGTCTTGCAGGCGGCGGCCAATATCGCATGGGCCCTTTGGGAAGAAAACAGGGAAACGGCCCTGTTTCTCGTCGCGCCCGAATGTAACAGCATCGGTCTTGGCCTGATGGGCGGGCGCAGCCTGGACAACGCGGTAAAGGCGGTAAAGGACGGGAAAGCCGATACGGTAATCATACTTGAAAACGATATATTCGACCGGCTCGATTTCCCTGAGGCCGAAGCGCTCGTGCGCGCAAGACATGTCCTTGCAATGGACCACCTGCCTACCCATACCACGTCCAGGGCGGATACTGTTTTGCCGGTTTCCGCTTTTGCCGAAGGCGGCGGGACATTGATAAATTCCGAGGGACGCGCCCAGAGGTTCTTCAAGGTGTATGTGCCCTCCGAAAGGATCGAGGAAAGCTGGAGATGGCTGAGGGACCTCCTTGTGGATCTGGGCAGGCCCGGCTCCGAGGCCCTGTTTTCACTCGATGAGGTGACCGCTGCAATGGCCCGTGAGTTCCCGGTTTTGAAAAAAGCGGCTGAAGCGGCCCCTCCGGCGGATTTCCGGATAGAGGGCATGAAGGTGCCCAGGCAGCCGCACCGCTATAGTGGCCGCACCGCAAACAAAGCGGATGTTAATGTGCATGAGCCAAAACCTTATGAAGACACCGACTCCCCCTTGTCATTTTCAATGGAAGGGTATGAGGGCCGTCCCCCTTCGCCTCTTATTCCCCGTTTCTGGGCCCCGGGCTGGAACTCGGTGCAGAGTTTGAATAAATTCCAGAGCGAGGTGGGCGGACCATTGAAGGGCGGGCCTCCCGGTATTCGTCTCATCGAACCGGTTGATGCAAAAAAAGGGGAAATTTCCTTTTTCAAAGACCTGCCCGGACCTTTTGCGCCCAGGAAAAACGATTTTTTTGATTTTTTTATAGTCCCTTTATTTCATATCTTCGGCTCGGAGCGATTAAGCGCCATGTCGCCCTCGATAGGGGAACTTGTGCCAGCCCCGTATATTGCGCTTAACCCCATGGACGCGGAAACAAAAAAACTGCCGGAGGGCGCAGAGGCAAGGCTGGAATTCGCCGCCGCATCGTTTCGCCTTCCTGTAAAGCTGGACCCCTCCCTGCCGCGCGGGGTGGCGGGTTTCCCTATCGGCCTTCCGGGGCTGCATGGGGTAGTGCTGCCCGCCTGGGGGAGGATCGCGCTTCCAGGCGCTGAAAACAAAACTTATGAAAATCGGGATGCAGGGGCCTGATATGGGAGAGACTTTAAAATATCTGCTCATAATCTTTGGCGTGCTGACCGTTATGATGAGCATCGCGGCCGGACTGATATGGGTTGAGCGGAGGCTCCTTGGTTTCTGGCAGGACAGGTACGGGCCAAACCGTGTGGGCCCGATGGGTGTTCTTCAGCCCCTTGCCGACGTTATCAAGATACTTGCGAAGGAAGACTGGATCCCGCCTTTTGCCGACAAGCCGGTGTTCATACTGGCTCCGGCAATTATCGTAATAACCGTCCTTTTGGCGTTCGCGATAATCCCTTTTACCCCCGGCATAGCGGTTGCAAACCTGAATATAGGGGTCCTTTATTTTCTCGCGATGTCCTCACTCGGGGTTTACAGCGTGGCGCTTGCCGGGTGGTCCTCCGCAAACAAATATTCCCTTATCGGCGCGCTCAGGGCCTCGGCGCAGATGATAAGCTATGAAGTATTCATGGGGCTTTCCCTGATGGGAGTGGTGATGCTTGCCGGTTCATTCAATCTTTATGAAATAGTCGAGGCGCAAAGAAAGCTGTGGTTCATAGTGCCCCAATTTTTGGGCTTCGTCGTTTTTCTCATAGCCGGCGTGGCGGAAACGCACAGGCTTCCTTTCGACCTTCCGGAGGCGGAAAGCGAGCTTGTCGCGGGTTTCCATTCAGAATATTCGGGGATGAAGTTCGGGCTTTTTTTCGTTGGCGAGTACCTTGGCATAACCCTTATATCCATGCTGATAACCACGTTTTTTTTCGGCGGCTGGCTGGGGCCCTTTCTTCCGCCCGTGGTCTGGTTTTTTATAAAGACATTTTTCTTCATAGGTTTTTTCATTCTCTTAAGGGCGGCGCTGCCCCGGCCAAGATATGACCAGCTTATAAGGCTTGGATGGAAGCTGATGCTGCCGCTTGCCCTTTTAAACATCGTTGCAACTGGGGGGATAATACTTGCCGCCCGCTGAAAGGATTTTTAGATCATGATAAGCATTCTCAGGGCGCTGTGGACCGTTTTCATGCACCTGTTCAAGCGCAAGGTCACGGTGCTATACCCTGAAGAAAGGCCTTACATCCCGCCAAGGTGGAGGGGGCGGATAATCCTTTCCCGCGACCCCGACGGGGGCGAGCGGTGCGTTGCGTGCTATCTTTGCGCGGTGGCCTGCCCGGTGGACTGCATTTCACTTCAGGCCACGGAAGACGAATACGGGAGGCGCTATCCGGAGTTTTTCCGGATAAATTTTTCCAGGTGCATATTCTGCGGGTACTGCGAGGAAGCGTGCCCTACTTATGCCATTCAGCTTACGAATGATTTCGAGATGAGCGAGTTTAACCGTCAGAACCTGGTATACGAGAAGGCTGACCTGCTTATAAGCGGCACTGGCAAGTACCCTGGATATAATTTCTATAAGGTCGCGGGCCTGTCCATTAAGGGAAAGGACAAGGGAGAAGGCGAAGAGGATCTCCCGCCCGTTGATGTAAAGGGGCTGATGCCGTAATGGAAAACGTCTTCTACATATCGGCGGCGGTCGCGGTGGTGTCGACCCTGCTTGTCATCGTGCAGAAAAACGTGGTCCACGCGCTTTTGTATCTCATATTGTCGCTGCTTGCGGTGTCAGTCATTTTCTTTTCGGCCGGAGCGCCTTTTGTGGCCGCCCTTGAAATCATCATATACGCGGGAGCGATCATGGTCCTTTTCGTTTTCGTAATAATGATGCTCAATCTGGGGGCGCAGTCCGCGGAGGAGGAGAGGCGATGGCAAACGAGGTGGATGTGGATCGTACCCTCCGCGCTGGCAGCGGTGCTTCTTGCGGACCTCGTTTATATGCTTACGCTTGGTCCTTCGCGCGGCGCTTTCGGATTTCAAAATCAGGTCAGCCCCAAACAGGTCGGCATAGCGCTGTTTGGCCCGTATCTGGTAGGGGTGGAACTGGCCTCGATCCTTCTGTTGGCCGGGCTTATCGGCGCATATCACTTGGGC
>JAKAEG010000065.1 GCA_021819985.1 Nitrospirota bacterium
CGGATGCCACCCCATAACCCAGATTTTTTATGATATTTATCAGGTCGTTGGCTGTAACCGCCCCGGGATCATATAGGACGTGTGTGCGTTCGGCGGCAAAATTGACTGAGGCTTCCTTTACGCCGGGAGTCCTGGACAGGGTAGTGCCTATTCTCGCCGCGCAGGCGGCGCAACTCATGCCTGTAACCGGTATGTCTATATTTTTTAACGCCATTCATAATTATATTACCCCGAATCGCATGATTGTTTCTCTTTAGGCAGCTTCTACTTTTTCATCGCGGAACCCAGTAGTCAGATGCCGTCCCATCGCCAACGTCCGATGGGTTCAAGACCTGCCTGAAAGAGATATCCGGTGAACTCTTCCGCCGTGAAGGACCCGCCTTCCGGATGACTGGCGCTGGTTTTCACGAGCGGGTTTTTGAGAAAGCCTTTTAAAAGCTCGTCAAAGAAATATTCTCCTTCCGGCTTGAGCACCCGGTGTATCTCGCGTACCGCCTTCCGCCAGTCTTCCGTATGATGGATAACGCCAAAAGCAAATACGGCGTCGTAGCTGTTTTCCGGCTCAAGCGAAAGGTCCATGGCGCTTTCCAGCCTGAATTCAACTTTATTTCCGTATAGCCTCAAACGCTTCCTTGCCCGGTCGAGCTGCAGTGGGTCTATATCGGTTTCTGTCACTTTTTGCGCCCCTACCGTTTCCGCAGCCTAATTCAAGGCATACGGGATAGCTGGTTTTCGATGCCATGGACCTCAGTTTGGGCCCCTCCACCTTTTTTTGCAAAAGGGCGCGCATGGGGCTGTTGGTCATGAGTCTTTCAGGGAGGTTTAATTTCATAATTGCCGGTCTTGAAATAAAAAGAGGGCCTGGTTTTTCAGGCCCTCTTTGCGGACTTACGTTTATTGCATCATGGGTTTTTTCGAAATCATCTGCTGCCTTATTTTCATTTTAAGGTCCCTGATGTCGGCCTTCATCTTCTCAAGCTGGTCCGGCGTGGTCGCGGGATTTCTGAACGCCTCGAAGTAATCGAACTGCTTCATTACGAGGTCTTTGCGGAGCGTGGCGGTGGAATCGAGAAATTTCTTTATTTCGGGGTCCTGAAGGGTGTTTCTGATCATGGTCTTCATCATGGCCTTCATGAATTTATGCCTGAGCATGGGCATCATTTCCATATCCGAAAGGCCCCCCATCATCATCCCTTCCTGTACTTCGCCGTGCATGGCGCCGTAACCCCTGTGCATCATCATGCCGCCTTTCATGCCGCCCATGTTGTCACCCATACACCCCGGGCAGCCCGCGCCTGTCATCATATCGTTGTCCATGCCCATTTGCCCCATCTGGCAATTGCACCCCGTATTTCCCGCGGCAAGCGCCTGCCCGCCGGAAAAAAGAACGCATGCAAATATCAATGACATCACACCAAATAAAAAAGTTTTTTTTGTCTTTTTTGTCTCTTTCATGCTTTGTCTCCTTAAGGTTTTTTTTAAAAGATTTTAATTGCTGAAGATAACTGCAGCCCGGTTTTCAAGCTGTTTTCAAATCAAATCTTATCATCCTAAGGGGAATTTGCAACTTCTTCAGTCTTTTATATATGGCGATGCTTCGTTGACCTTTGCCCCGAAGGCCTCAGACGCCTCCCTGGGTATGGCATCCGCCATATGACTGTATTTGGGGGAGTAATGCATGATGTGAAGGTTTTTGACACCAGCTTCTCTTGCGATCCTGCCCGTTATGCCTGCCGTAAGGTGGTTTCTTTCCCTTGCCCTTTCAATGTCCTCGTCCAGAAAATATGCCTCCATGTAAAGGCTGTCCGAGCCGGACGCAAAAGCGGTAATCTTCCGGATGTTTTCAGGAGTGGGAGAGGAGTCCATCACGTACGTGACCTTTTGCCCTCGGGTGATGTTTGCGATCTTTCGTTTGAGTTCACCAAATTCCATTTCAAGATTTTTTGCCGCTTCACCTTCCGCTTTTGAATGGACCGGAAAACTGAAGATCGAGTCCTCCGGAAAGCCTGAGCGTATTTTCTTTTTGAAATCGGTAAGCCATGGCCCCGGTTCGAGGCCCATTTCCGTCAGCGCGGCCTTATCGATATTTATATGAAAGTCCTCCTCGATGCTCCAGCCAAGCGTGTCTATATCGTGCTTGAGGAGTACGGCCTTTACCGTGAACTGGTCATTTTTAACGACCGTGCCTTCAAACGGCCTTTGTTCGGGGTCTTCCCTGTGCGCAAAGCCGTCTTTCGCCCTGAAGCTTACGTGCCTTATCCTGTAAGCCGAAATCCCGTACACCTCAATTTCAAGCGGATAATTCGCGATCAGGTTCCAGGCGTAGCCCTTAAGTTTCCCCGCGACGCAATCAATGATATTCGGTGGCCCGTAAACTCTCAAGGGCGTTTCGCTGCCCAGCATGTTTCTAAGCAGATGGTCAAACCCGATAAAATGGTCCATATGCGTGTGGGTTACGAACGCATCGGTCACTTTAATGATAAGTCCGTCCGGCAGGCCGTTCAAAGAGCCCAGGTCGAAGAGGACGGCCCTTTTTTCCCTCAGGAGCCTGATATAGACGCATGAATCCTCGAAGGGGCCGTTTACTGTCCTATGCAGGAATGTTGGTTTTATGATTTTCTAGTATAATAAAAAAAGCATATAATTTTGCGCATTTTTCCTTTTTTTACTACAGGAGGTACCCGTGCCTGAACTGCGAAAAGATCCGATATTGGGAAGATGGGTAATCATTTCAGTTGAAAGGGGGAAAAGGCCGAAAGATTTCTCTCCCGTTATCCATAAAAAAAAGGGCGGGTTCTGCCCCTTTTGTCCCGGCAACGAATATACCACCCCTGATGAAATAATAGCTTTCCGGCCGGAAGGGGGGCAGCCCAACGGCACTGGCTGGACCCTGAGGGTCATGCCGAACAAGTTCCCGGCCCTCGAGTCCGGGGGCAAGATAACGAAAAGCGGCGAGGGCATGTTCGATAAAATGGCGGGAGTAGGGGTGCATGAGGTCATTATCGAAAACCCCGACCATTTCCTGTCGCTTTCCACGATGCCTGAAAAATCGGTCGAGGACATGCTTTGGGCTTATTTCATGCGCCTTACGGAACTCAAGAACGACCCCAGGATAAAATACGTCCTTATCTTCAAGAACGAAGGCGAATCCGCCGGGGCTTCCCTTGAACACAGCCATTCCCAGTTGATAGGGCTCCCCATAGTGCCGCGCACTGTCAGAGATGAACTTCAGGGGTCCAGAAACCATTACGATCTTAAAGAAAGATGCATATTCTGCGATATAATCTACCAGGAACTCTCAGAAGGCAAACGGGTCATAGGGGAAAACGAAAATTATGTGGCTCTGGCCCCTTTTGCGCCAAGGTCTCCTTTTGAGACATGGATATTGCCAAAGAACCATGTAGCGGCTTTCGGCCCGCACCAGAAGAGCTTCAGGGGGCTAGCCGAAATACTCCAGCGCGTACTTAAACAGTTCGATACGCTTCTCGAATCCCCTCCATACAATTACATAATACATACCGCCCCCTTTTCCGAGGAGCAGAGCGAATATTTCCATTGGCACATCGAGATAATGCCCAAACTGACCAAATTCGCCGGTTTTGAATGGGGCTCCGGCTTCTACGTAAATCCGACGCCGCCCGAAGAGGCCGCCCGCTTTATGAGAGGTATTTTCTAATTTCTCTTAAAAATTTAAACAAATCCAATGAGAAGGATTTCCTGATTTAATTTAATCAATTAAATGAACGTTATAATGGCTACCCCAGAGGCATTCCCGTATGCCAAGACCGGCGGGCTCGCGGACATGGCCGGCACGCTGGCAAAAGAGCTTTCAAAACTCAAGGTGCAAATGCTGCTCTTCATGCCTTTCTACAGGACCGTAAAAGAGCGCTTTACGCCTGAAAAACTTGACAGGTCTTTTGAGGTGGAGATCGGGGGACAGCGGATCTCCGGGGAGCTTTACCGGGACGGCAACACCATATTTATCGGGTGCGACCGGTTCTATGACAGGCCGGAACTCTACGGAACGCCTTCGGGCGACTATCCGGATAACCCGCAGCGGTTTATTTTTTTTTCACGCGCAGTCTTCGAGGCCGCGAGGCTCCTTGATTTCAAGCCGGACATAATCCATTGCCATGACTGGCAGGCCGGTCTCATCCCGCTCTTTTTAAAGATGTTTTACAGAAAGAATGTGCCCTTCTTTGCCGGCGCAAAGAGCGTCCTTACAATACACAATATGGGATACCAGGGGATATTTACCGCCGATGTTCTCCCGCTTACGGGTTTGCCGGCTGAGCTTTTCAATCCGGAAGGGGTGGAGTTTTACGGGAAGATAAATTTTTTGAAAGCCGGCATCACAGGGGCGGATATGGTAACCACTGTAAGCCCCGCATATGCCGCGCAGATACAGACGGCTGAGCACGGTTTTGGTCTCGATGGGGTCCTTCTCAAATGCGGCGGCTCATTGAGGGGCATAATAAACGGCATCGATTACGGTGTGTGGGACCCCGCAAGGGACGGTCATATCACAAAGGCCTTCAACGGGAAAAATTTTATGGAAGGCAAGAGCGCGTGCAAAAAGCAACTGGCCTCTGCATGCGGGTTCAGCGACCCGGAAGCCCCGCTGGTATCTTTCGTAGGCAGGCTTTCTTATCAGAAGGGCGTGGACCTCATATGCGCGGCCGCTTACGATATCGCCTCCGAAGGCGTGAACCTTCTCTTTCTTGGAAAAGGCGACGCGGTCTACCAGGAGGAGCTGACGGCCCTTGCCGAAAGGCATAACGGACGTATTTGCGTACGCATAGGATACGAGGAGGACCTTGCACATCTTATCTATGCCGGTTCCGATATATTCCTCATGCCCTCAAGATACGAGCCCTGCGGGCTGGGCCAGATGATATCATTAAGGTATGGCACGCCGCCGGTGGCCGCTGACACGGGCGGACTCAGCGACACCGTGCGCAATTATCTGCCTATGAGCGGGAAGGGAACGGGTTTTCTTTACGAAGGAGACGACCCCCGCAGCCTGAAGCAATCCCTCTGGTACGCTCTGAGCATATATAAAAGGGCAGATTGCTGGAAGAGGCTGGTAAGAAATGCGATGCGGGAAGATTTCTCCTGGAAAAAACCCGCAGCCCTCTATAAAGGGCTTTATCATGAACTTACCGGATTGTAAAAAAGTAAAAAAATGAGTATTCGTCTTAAGCTTATTTTCTTCATGTTCGCCTTTCTGGCAGCCGCGGCCATATTGGGGATGGGCGCGCTCTATATATTTTCCAACCTGAACAGCAACCTGTCCCGCACGACGCAGGAGATCGCGTTGAACAGGGATTATATCGGGATGCGCGGGTCTGTGAAGGACCTTGTGGACAGCGCCAGGGGATGGGCATATACAGGAAATCCCATATACCAGCGGGAATACAAAAGAAGCCTGCCTTCCCTCGATCGCTATTTTAACGGCGTAGAGGAAGAAACGGGTGACACGGACAGCGTCCTTGAGCTGAAGGCGGACCTGGCGCAGGTGAAAAATCAGAGTGACCTGATCATCCGTTCAGCGCGTCCTGCCCTTGACCCGAATGTGAGAAAGACGCTGGCAGACCTTAACGTATCCATGGAGCGGATATCGGGGACCATGGACAAGCTTTATGAGCAATCGATAGGCTCGCTGACGGGTGTGGCTATCCTCGGAGAGAGGATAAGAAGTACGATGACCGGTTATCTCGTGGTCCTCGTCTCGTTCGTCTCGATGGCATTCATATTCCTGGCCCTTTTCATGCGAAGGATGCTCAGCCATCCGTTCAGCGCCATACTGGAGGCCACGGAGAAGGTCTCCTCAGGCGACTTCTCCTGGAGGATACCTTCCATCAGGAAAGATGAGTTCGGGCTGATCTCGTCCAGTTTCAACAGGATGGTGGAAAAGCTACAGGATTCAAACGGGAGGCTGGCCGGAAGGCTCAAGGAAACGGAACTTCTGCTAGAGGTCGCAAGGATCGCGGGAGTCACCCCCGATCTGAAGGAAGCGCTTGGCCTTATAGTCGACACCGTTTCAAAAGAACTGAGGGCGGAGTCCTGCGCCGTTTTCATCCTGTACCCGGAATTGAAATCATTCCAGCTCGAAGCGGCCAACAAAAAAGGGGACGTCTCCGAAAGCTCCCTGCCCCTGGATTCCTACATCCCGGAAAGAGTAATGGAGACAATGGCCCCTCTCATCTTTGAGGACGCTTCCACCTCATCCTCTGAAGCCGCGGTCTGCGCCGGGTGCCGCTCCATCCTTGTGGCCCCGATATTGAGAGACAATATTTGCAGAGGGCTCCTGGTGCTGGGCAGGCCGGAACCAGGAGCTTTTTCGGGCACAGATGAAAAGAACACGGTCATGATCCTTGCGCACACGCTGGGCGCGGTCGTAAGTAATTCGGAGCTTTATTCCACTACCAGGAAACATCTGAGGCAGTTGAGCGCCACTTATGACCTGAGCAAGCTGCTTACCTCCGTATACGATCCAGGGGACCTGCTTGGCACGATATCCAGCCAGATAGCTAAACTGAGCGGCGCGAGGATATGCATAATACGGATACTGGAAGGCGATGATCTCAACGTCAGGTCCTCTTACGGCATGGCGCCGGAAGAGAAGGAGGAAAACGGCCTTAAGGTAGGCGAAGGCATAGCCGGCTGGGTTGTAAAAGAGGGAAGGTCTTTATTTGTCGAAGACGTGGAAAAGCTTCCGGAACACCTGAGACCAAAAACAATAAGCGTAAGGAGCGCCATCTGCGTGCCCCTCAGGATCGGGAAACGGATAATCGGCACCCTTGGCATTTACGACAAAACAGGCCAAAGCGGCGCGCCTGCGCCTTTCGATCTGGACGACCTCAACATGGCCGAAGGGTTTGCATCACTGTCCGCCATAACGATAGAAAAGGCAAGGATCGAAGCCGAAGAGGCCAAGAGAAGGCGGGAGGTCTTTGAGGCCAACAAGCGCCTGGACCTGCTGTTTGAGACGGTGCAGGGCGGCATTGTCTCTCTGGATTCCGAGTACCATATACTTGCCGCCAACCGCTATGTCGAGCGCTGGGTGGATTTTCCAATGGATGCCATCGTTGGCAGAAACGCAAAGGATGTTTTCCACCCCAAAGGAGGGATTTGCCCTCACTGTGCGGCCCGGGCCACTTTCGACACCGGCGATATAAGCTCGATAACCCAGTCAAACGGGCTCAATTATGCGGAACTTACCGCTTATCCGGTCAAGAGCGAGGACGGCAATATCGGTGAAGCCGTTGTTTTCATCCAGGACATAACGGACAGGGTGCTCTACCAGGAAGAGATAATGGGTCTCTACCGGGAAGTGGCGCAGACGAAGGACTATCTTGAAAGCCTCATAAACAATTCCGCGGACGCCATCGTTACCACGGACCTTGCCGGCAATATCATTTCCTGGAACCGCGCGGCTGAAGAGATATATGGATATAAAGAGCATGAGATCGTGGGCAAGTTCCTTCCGTTCATACCGAAGGCCGCCGTCGAGCAGGAAATAGGGTTCATGGAGCGGATCAAACAGGGTGACGTGATAAAGGCTGAGACCATAAGGTCCACAAAGGACGGCAGGACCATAGAGGTGGACCTCACGCTGTCGCCGATAAAGGACGCGACCGGAGAGGTCATCGGCATAAGCGGGATCTCCCAGGAAATAACAAAGAAGAAAGAGACGGAAAGAGAACTCATAAGGAGAAACCAGGAGCTTTCAAGACTGGTCTTCATCAGCTCCGCCATGCGCGGAACACTCGACCTGGAGAGGCTCCTGAGGATGATACTTACAGCGGTCACAATGGGTGACGGCCTGGGCTTTAACCGCGCCATCCTGTTCTGGGTTGACGGGAGTGCACATATGGTCAGGGGGGCCATGGGCGTGGGCCCCGCTTCATCCGATGAGGCCGGGGCCATATGGCTCCGCCTTGCAACGGGCCACAGCACCCTTTATGACGTAATGAACCAGATAGAGGAAACACCGGAGGGCAGCGGGGAATCTCCTTTCGACAGGAGCGCCAAGACAATAGAGATAAGCCTCGATTCGGATACGGTCATCGCAAGAGCGGTGAATGAAAAAAAGTCTTTCAATGTCACCGACGCCAAAGCCGGCCTCTTTTCCGGCCATTCGGTCAGCGAGGTCCTTGGCTCCGGCGCTTACGCCGTGGTGCCCCTGATATCGAGGAACATGGTCATAGGCGTACTCTGGGTGGACAACCTCTACAACGGACACCCGATCAGCGAGGAGGACATGCAGTTCCTGAACGCGTTTTCTAACCAGATGGCCTCCGCGATCGAAAACGCCAGGCTCTTTGAAGGCATATCCATGGCCGAGGCTGAGCTTGAGAACATCTTCCGGTCGATCTCCGATATGGTCTACCTGACCGACAAGGACTATAATCTTAAAAAAGTGAACGAGGCCGTTTTAAAAAGGGTTGGCAAACCGATCGAGGAGGTGATCGGCAGGAAGTGCTATGAGATATTCCATGGGGAGGATGGGCCTTTTTCCACATGTCCCCATGCGAGGACCATATCCAGCGGCATCGCCAATATACAGGAATACGAGGACTCTTTTCTGAAAGGCACTTTCCTTTCCTCCACCTCGCCCCTGTTCGATGTGGACGGCAATTTCATAGGGGTCGTGCACGTTGTACGGGACATCACGGAGATGAAGGAATTGCGGGAGCGTCTCCAGTCGGCCGAGAGGATGGCCGCGCTTGGAGAGGTGGCAGCCAAAGTGGCGCACGAGATAAGAAACCCGATGGTCTCGGTCGGCGGCTTCGCCAAAAGGCTTGAAAAAAGGCTGGACGGATCGCTCAAGGAATACGCGTCCATAATCGCCGATGAGGTGCACAGACTGGAGCAGATACTGAAAGAGATACTGAGTTTTGTCCGTGAGGCCAGGATATCGAGACAGCCGACCCGGCTCGATGAACTCCTCTCCGCTATCATAAACCTGGTAGAACCGGAGGTCTTCGAAAAAGGGAACTCCATCCGCAGAGCGCTGGAGCCGATCGAGGCGTTTATAGACCCCAACAGGTTGAAAGAAGCGCTTTTTAACATGATAACCAATGCGAACCAGTCCACAAATGAAGGCTCGATAGCGGTCAAGACCTATGCGGAAAACGACGAGGCGGTAATAGAGATATGCGATACCGGATGCGGCATTAAAAAGGATGACATTCGCAGGATATTCGATCCATTCTTTACTACCAAACCCACGGGGACCGGTCTGGGACTGGCCATATCGAAGAGGATAGTGGAAGAGCATGGAGGGAAAATCGTGGTGAACAGCAACTGGCCAAACGGAGGCACAGGTTTTAGGATATACTTACCCATAAGAAAGGAGGGGTAAATGAAAGTACTGATCGTAGACGATGATGAGCATATCCTTAGATTATATAAAGAGGAACTGGAAGAGGAAGGCTATGAGATAGTTGTCGCAAAGACGGGTGCCCAGGCGCTTGAGGTTTTTCAAAGCGAAAATCCCGATCTGGTCACCCTGGATATACTTATACCGGACATGGACGGGATAACGCTTTTAAGGAAAATGAAGGAAATAAGGCCCAGGGTGCCGATAATAATGTCGACCGCGTACGATTACCGCGACGATTTCGCCGTTTGGGCGTCAGAGGCTTACATAGTAAAATCTGCCGATCTCACCGAACTTAAGGCAAAAATAAAAGAGCTTCTTTCAAAATGATTAGAGTAAAAGCGGAAAGCCCGGTATATGGCGGGTATGTCATTGCGAGAAACGAAGGCGTGGTTTTCATCAAGGGCGCTCTTCCCGGTGAGACCGTGCTTGCCAGGACAGTTGAAAAAAAGAAGGACTACAGCATCGCCGTCACCCAGGAGGTGCTGGAACCCTCTCCTCACAGGGTAGAGCCCTTCTGCGGCCATTTTGGGGTGTGCGGCGGATGTCATCTGCAGCACATATCCTACATGGAGCAGGTCTCGATGAAGAACTCCATCATAAAGGACTCCTTAAAGCGCATCTCGGGCATCGAGATCGAGCCTGAGGGGCCTCTTACCGGCAGCGATGTCCGTTACCGCCACAGGGCGCAGTTCAAGGTCGGGCCGGCCCAGGATGGGACCGGAACGATAGGCTTTTTTAGGGAGGGGACGAGGGATGTTGTCCCGATCTCAAGGTGCCCCCTGCTTGTGGACGAAATAAATGATTCCCTGGAAAAAATAAGGCTCATGCCCGCCTCAGGTTTTTTTGCCAGGGAAATACATATAACCTGCGGGGGGATGATTATCCCCGAGGGGACGACTGTCCCCGAAGGGGCGATTGCCTCAGGTGCTGATGCGGACGGAACGGATGCCACCGGAACCAGTCGGTCCCTTGGGGTCAATCGACCCCTTGGCGCGCTGTTAAAGGGGCGGGAATTCGACCCGGCCCTTGCCCGGGAATACGCCCAGGCGGGGATCGAAACGGTTTTTTTTGACAGCGGCATTGACAGAGGAAGCGGGCATAGCGGCAAGGGGTATGTGAACTTCGACCTGCTTGGCTTTAAGTATACGGTTTCCCCGCTCAGTTTTTTTCAGAGCAACTGGGAACTCAATCTCAAGGCGGCGGCAGTCATAAGCGGGATATTTTCTTCCTGGATGGACTCTTTAACAGATAAGAAAAACAAAAAAAACCTTCTGGACATCTACGCGGGAGGAGGGAATTTTTCGATTCCCCTTAGCGGGGTGGCCGGTGCGATAACCGCCATCGAGGAGAACGAATCGTCCGTTAAGGACGCCCTTCGCAACCTGGAGATGAACGGAATTAAAAATATGAAATTCATAAAGGCCCCGTTCGAGAAATTTCAGTCCAGGGGCTCATTCGATGCCGCAATTGTGGATCCGCCCAGGCCAGGGCTAAGCAGGGAGGCGGCCAAAAAACTTTTGGCGCTGCTTCCGGAGAGGCTCTTATATATTTCCTGCAACCCGGCCACGCTGGCAAGGGACATAAAAAAGCTTCTTGAAAAATACAGGCTTCAATCCGTGCGGCTGGTCGATTTCTTTCCCCATACCTACCATATGGAAGTGCTCTGCCTGCTTGAAAGGCGGTAGATATGGCAATAAAAAAAACCCGCAGGATTTCCTGCGGGTTTTTTTTATTTTTAAATTGCTTCAGAAGGCCACGTCCACCAGAAATTGGTATCGACATCGATGTTGTTGATCCAGTTGTACTGGCCCACAACCCCATATTTCCTTTTAAAAAAGTAGTCCGCCTCAACAAACCATGTGGAAAAGAAGCAGGTTGGATTAGAGCTTGAGAGATGCTTTTGGGTTCAGGTCCGGTCTGGCAAGCTGGCCCGCCAGAAGGCGTTGGAATCCGGCCACGGCTATCATTGCCGCGTTATCCGTGCAAAAAACCGGCGAGGGTATGAAAAGCCCGGCTTCCATCCGTAGGGCCATGATCCCCATGCCTTCTTTAATCGCGCTGTTTGAGGCCACCCCTCCGGCAAGGGCCAGCCTCTTTACTCCGGTCTGCATTATCGCGTGCTGGCATTTCCGTATGAGCACATCGACAACAGCCGCCTGGAAAGAGGCCGCGA
>JAKAEG010000378.1 GCA_021819985.1 Nitrospirota bacterium
ATCTGACAGAAGTACGAGTTTTTTCATTTTTGTTTCTCCCCCCTTTCTTAAAGGATATTTTAAGTCTTTCATTCAAAATGCGAAAGCTCTATGATACGGATGAAATACTTACAAGAAACATACCATATCGGCAATTATTCAAAAAAACTTTAAAAATGTCAATAAATATATTAAACCAGGTCTCGTTTACTTTTCAACGCCCCTGTTTTATAGTAAAAAACTATGGCCAAAATGGCATACATGCGGAAGGGAAAACCGTATAGCATGCGCCAAAATGGCGCTATAGCGGCAGAGGACCGCCTTTTTTGAGATTAAAATTTCCCAAGGAGGAATTTTTTAATAAACTGTGGAACTGAATATTCTTTCAGTCGAAGGCGATGACAGGAAGGAATGGGACAAATTACGGGCCTACCTTAAAAAGAGGGGTTGCGCCGTATACCAAGCCGCAGCGGCAAGGGACATCTACCGCATTTTACGAAATGAGCCCATCCACATCGTCCTGTCCGATTTCAAGCTTAAAGACAGCATAGGGTTTCTGAAAAGGGTAAAGACCATAAGGCCCCAGGTGGAAGTGATCTTTCTTTCCGGCAGGGTCCCTCTGTCAGGCGCGATAGACGCGATGAAGGCCGGCGCTTACGATTTTTACGAGTTCCCCCTGAACCACAGGCTCCTTTTGGCTGTGGTGGAAAAGGCGCACGAGAAGCAGTCCCTTTTCGTCGAGAAGGTGGAGCTGGAAAGAAAGGTGAGGGAGCGGTTCAATTTCGGCAATATTGTGGGCAGGAGCAAGCCCATGCAGCACGTCATCGAAATAGTTGGTTCCGTAGCGCCAAAAAACGTGAATATCCTGCTTGCGGGCGAGACCGGCACCGGCAAGGAGATGATCGCAAACGCGATACATTACAACAGCCCGCGCTCCTCGAAACCTTTCATAAAGGTCAATTGCGCGGCTTTTAATGAAGGGGTGCTGGAGTCCGAGCTTTTCGGGCATGAAAAAGGCTCCTTCACGGGGGCCATATCGAAGCGGCTCGGACGTTTCGAGCTTGCAAACGGCGGCACCATATTCCTGGATGAGGTAGGGGATGTGCCGCCTGCCACCCAGATAAAGCTTCTTCGCGTCCTGCAGGAAAAGGAGTTCGAGCGCGTCGGCGGCAACGAGACAATAAAAGTGGACGTGAGGGTCATCGCGGCCACCAATCGTGAACTTACAAAGCTCATAGACAGCGGAAGGTTCAGGGAAGACCTGTATTACAGGCTTAATGTTGTGCGCATAGAACTGCCTCCTTTACGGGAACGAAAGGAGGACGTCCCTCTTCTGGTAAGTTATTTCATAAGCAAACTGGGGACCGAAAAGGGTTACGGGATAAAAGGTATCACGAAAGAAGCCATGCAGACGCTGCTCGCCTATAAATGGCCAGGAAACGTAAGAGAGCTTGAAAACGCGCTTGAGTCCTCCATGGCGCTGGCTGAAAAGGACGTGATAGAGGGCAGATACCTGCCCGCATTCCTTCTGCTGGGACAGCCCCAGAACGGCGACCATTACCATATACCAATCGACCTGCCCCTCGAGGAAATAGAGAGGGAGGTCATAAGACACACGCTGACCCGGGCCGGGGGAAATAAATCCCTGGCATCCAGATTGCTAGGCATAGGCCTGAGGACTCTTCAAAGGAAGGCCAAAGAGCTGTAAGTTAAAATAGTTTTTGTTTTGTTATGAGGAGGTTTTTTAAAGCGTTCCCTTGTTTCCGGTAAGCCTTGCATTATTGATTTCCGGAGCGGTACTTTTCGCCATCGCGCCTAAAAAAGGCCTGCATTACGCATACCTGCTTTATGCCGCCGGTGCGGCCATACAGGCCGTTTCACTTGCAAGCGCGCTTTATAATTACGGAGCCGGGCCGCTGCCGGCCAGCCCCGCGCCTGCGTCTTCATTTCATATATCCCCCGTTTTGGCCTTAACGTTCAAAAGCGATCCGCTTCAGGATTTTTTCGGCCTCCTTCTTTCCGTGCTTGCCCTGGCGGCGTCGGTCTACTCGTCCGGATACATGAAAAACACCAGGGCGCCCCGCTTTCACGGTATATTCTATGGGCTTTTCATATTGAGCATGGGCGCGGTCTTTTTCTCGGGTGACGCTCTTTCCTTCCTGATCTCATGGGAGGCCATGTCGCTTGTCTCCTATTTCCTCGTGGTCTCGGACACTGAAAGCGATGCGGCGCAGAGCGCCGGTTTGACCTACGCCACAATGACGCATATTGGGACGGCTTTCATAATCGCCGCGTTCATGCTGGCATACTCGGCCACCGGCAGCCTGGAATTTTCCGGCATGGCTGCGGGTCTGGCGGGAAAGTCCGCGGCCCTCAAGTCGGCTATATTCATCCTGTCCTTTATAGGGTTTGGCATGAAGGCGGGAATAGTGCCGCTACATATATGGCTGCCCCGCGCGCATCCGGCCGCGCCATCCAATGTCTCGGCCCTAATGTCCGGTGTAATGATAAAGGCCGGCATATACGGGATCATATTCATGTGCTTTGGC
>JAKAEG010000066.1 GCA_021819985.1 Nitrospirota bacterium
CCTGCCAAAATCAAAATGCCAATTAAATAGAACCGTCCCCTTTTTCTATAATACATGCCGAACAACAAGTTAGCGACTTATTTTACTCTTCCTTTATAGCCGCGTGGACTTTCCATAAGCCTCATTTGTGACTCAATATGCGCTCTGCGTTTTGCAACACCGTGAAAAGAGTTTTCCTCTACATTCTCATTACCCCATTGGTCCCAACCTTTCCTCGGGAATCGAGCAAAAAGTTCTAAATAAGGCCCAGGTGAACAAGCTTCGATGAGATCATAAATCTCATCCGGCTTACGGGAGTGTTCACGCTTTCGAGTAGAAAGCAAATTAACTTGAGTTCTGCCTGGCTGTAATGTCCTCATGCTGCCGCGAACCCCAAAAAGGATAACTTCCGTAACATTCCGGAAATAGAACCCGACGCCCCGGCCGTCTGGCCCTCCATCTTTACGAATCTTGTACCAAACCAAGTTGGACTTGTAAGTAAAACCCCATTCCTCCATCACCCTCAGGCCCTCTTGCAAGAGGGCGTTTGGAACCCACAAATAAAGATGTGACTTTGCGGCTGAGAGTTTCGAGACCGGCATTTCGATTATTTCTTTGAGTTCCATTGTAGGATAGCGAAGCAGCCGTTTGTGCTCCGGCGCCATCTTCCCAGTTCGATTTTGGAACTGCCAAGGGGGATCAGCAAGGACCGTAGAGTATGGCCCCCGCGCTTTTGAAATCAAATCTTCCGCGGGATTAATTTGGGTGATGTTAAGCACTTTGATCATGGCAAATCCTCCCGTTACTCGCTCACAATTCCCTTTGGCAGTCCTATTAACAATAAAGGACAAGGGTTGCCAACGCCGCGTTTAACGCGGTCTTCAAGTTTACGCCAGTGCGTTGTCGCCTCACCAAACTTATCTGCCACAAAGGCATGCGCCCACCCCTTTTGGAAAGAACCCTTTGATTCCGCTGCCGCCGCATACAAAGACCGCTGACGAGGTGTAGGCGAGTAAAACTTTGAAAGTTTATCAATGCTGTTAATGGCCTGCTTAACAGCAAAATTTTCAATGATCTCCCGCATGCTTTCCTGCAATGACTGGCCACGGGTAATAATGGCTCCCACAGAAATTACGCCATCCGCATGCAGTCGTTTGAAATTTTCAAGGTCCCTATCATAAAAAGGGTCCTTATTATTCCATTCAATCTCAAGTGCAAACGTCCCCTTAGGGAAAAACTTTACATGATCAATTTCATGGGAAATGGATTCTTTTTCTTGACCATCAACAATTTTTTTTATCTCAAAAATATGTTTCTTCCACCCATAAGTATCAGATAGTGCCTTACGCATTCGCTGAGTCACTTGACCTTCGCCGCCACCGCCACGAACTAGTTCCTCAACCGGAATGACGACATCGCTCAAAACAGCTTCGAGTTCGCTGACAGCATTACTCATGTCATATTTGAGAATGGCTTCGGCATGATGAAGCGTGAGGACCTGGAATCCTTTACTTTTAATTGTTTCAAACATCGGTAGGTCCTGACCTTTTTCTATAATTCATCCGGCGTCTTGCTCACCATTCCGGCACTGCCGCATTGCGGCTCTCAGTCCAAGCTGCATTAAATGTAAATACTTCTTGTACTATGCACATTTTTCCAGCAGTTTTCAAGCAAGACTTTAGGGTGTACTGTTGACTGAGCTGTGGCCGCCGAAAAACGAGGAGGGGTATCAAATACTTATCGGAAATTGAAGCTGCCGGGGGCTTCAGGAAAAAGGTGTTGAACCTGAACATCCGGCGTTCCGCAAGGGGACGTTGTATCTCTTTCATAAACTCTTTAATGGACAACATCATGGCCCGGCGGATTATGATGAGAACGGAAGGTTTTAAAGGCCGAAGCCGGAAAGGAGTCTTCGGGGGGCGTTCATTGAACGTGATTGAACAGCCGGGGCTAAAAAATCATTATAAAAGCGAGAGTTAAGGTTTTTATCTTGAACGGAAAAAACAAAAAAAGGCAATGTGGGCTCAATGGGCTTCATGTTAGAAGGAGCCGAAATGGGCGGAGGTGCGAAAGCACGCATGTTATCATATATAGGTATGCGCAGTTACCTGTTGACCTCTCTGGCGGATTCTGCTTTTTTCCCTCCTGCCGGTCAAAAAAGGTTTTTTTTTGATTTTTTTGAAGGGATTGAATTTTTAAAAAATGGCTTTGTTAGTCGCGTTCCGCTCACTTAAGCACCGGAATTACCGGCTGTTTTTTGCCGGCCAGGGCATCTCGCTCATAGGCACATGGATGCAGCAGCTCGCCATGAGCTGGCTCGTTTACCGGATGACCAATTCCGCTTTTCTTTTGGGTCTTGTTGGTTTTGCCGGGCAGATACCCTCGTTCCTGCTTTCGCCTTTTGCGGGCGTTCTGGCCGACAGGTGGAACAAACGCCGCGTGCTTGTGATAACCCAGACCCTTTCCATGCTGCAGGCCTTTGCGCTTGCGGCCCTGGTGCTTACAAAGACGGTCTCTGTCTGGCACATAATCCTGCTAGGCATCCTGCTTGGCTGCGTGAACGCCTTCGATATCACAACCAGGCAGGCCTTTGTCCCGGACATGCTTGAAAAAAAAGAAGACCTGGGCAACGCCATAGCGCTGAACTCCTCTCTTTTTAACGGCGCAAGGCTTATAGGGCCGGCCGTTGCCGGAATTCTGATTGCCCTGGTCGGAGAGGGCATGTGCTTTCTTTTGAACGGGCTCAGTTATATTGCGGTGATCGCGGCCCTTCTTATGATGAAGATCGAAAGGGCGCCGGAGCGGACGCAAAAAGAGGGTTTCATGAGGGAGATAGGGCAAGGTTTCTCATATGTGTTCGGTTGTACGCCGATCAGGTCCATCCTTCTGCTGCTTGCCCTGATAAGCTTCACGGGCGTGCCTTACGCGGTGCTCATGCCCATGTTCGCGGGCAATATCCTTCATGGAGGCGCGCATACGCTTGGTTTTCTGATGGCCGCCTCGGGGTTGGGCGCGTTGGCCGGGACCATCTTCCTGGCCTCAAGGAAAAACGCCCTGCGGCTTGGAATGACCACTCCGGCTGCGGGCGCAATCTTCGGGCTGGGACTTATGGCCTTCTCCCGTTCTCATTACATGTGGCTTTCCATGCTCCTTATGTCCGTAACCGGTTTTGGTATTATGGTGCAGATGGCATCCAGCAATATCGTCCTTCAGAATATAGTTGAAGACGGCAAAAGGGGCAGGGTAATGAGCTTTTTTGCGATGGCTGTTATGGGCGCCGTCCCTTTTGGGAGCCTTCTGGCAGGCGGATTGGCAGGCAGGATAGGGGCTCCGGCCACACTGTTTGCTTGCGGATTCTGCTGTGTGCTGGGCGCGCTTCTGTTTTCAAGCAGGCTCCCCTATTTAAAAGAGGAGCTTGAGCCTTTATACGGACAAAAAGATATTATCTGATAAAATAGAATCCGTTAGAAAAGCCGCAGACGCATAAACAGGGGCGCCTATACGCTGAGGTGTAAAATGGCTATTGAAGCGAAGATCGAGGGCAAAAAGCTCATTATCACATGCGATCTGGAGGAGCCCACTCCAAGCGCGTCTGGGAAAACCCTGGTTGTAGCCAGCACCAGGGGGAACATGAAGACCACCGTCACGGTCGACGGCAAAGCGCTGATCATCGGCCTGAACGCATACGTCTACAAGTAAAAAAGGTATAAATTAAAACCGGGACCTGCCGATCAGGTCCTTTTTTTTCATGCTTTCAGCGGCAGGTGTGTTCTCGTCCTTCTGCGGCATGCGGGCGGACGATATGGCTTAACCCTACCGCGATAAAGTACGAAACAGCGGCGAGCGCCGCTATGTAAAAGCTCACCGGCAGACTTGTTGCGAGCGAAAGGAGCAGGCCGCACCATACGAAAGCAATGCCAAGCGCGACAGCCAGTGCGATAGCGGAAAACGGCTTTCTCGTTATATGCTGGGCGATCGAGGCCGGGGCCACAATGAGGGCGAAGACCAGCAGGATGCCTACTACCTGTATGGCTTCCGCCACGGTAATGGCAAGCAGGAACATGAACAGGACCGAAAGCGGTTTTATCGGCACTCCCCTGGTTTCCGCCGCTTCCGGGTCGATTGAAGAGAAGAGCAGAGGGCGAAAGATGGCGGCCAGCAGCAACAGCGAGGCGCATCCCATAATGATGGTCCCGATGATGTTGGCCCGGGTAACACTAAAAATGGAGCCGAAAAGGATGCTGGCCGTTTCGCTTGCCGAGCGCGTATAGAGTTTAAGGAAAAGCACGCCAAGCCCGAGCGCAAAAGCAAGCACGATTCCGATTTCCACGTCCCGCCCCCGGATACGCTTTCCGAAAGCGCCCATTGCCAGTGCGGCCGCTACGGTGAACCAGGATATGCCAAGCAGCGGACTTGTGCCTATAAGTACGGCGAGCGTCGCGCCGGCAAAACCTATATGAGACAGCGCGTGCGCCGCAAAGGCCTGGCCCCGAAGCACCACAAAATATCCCACCACAGCTGATGCAACCGCTATCAATGTCCCCGCGATAAAGGCGTTCTCGACAAACGGCTGTCTTAGCAGGGCTGTCATCATAGAGCCGCTCCGGCGATCACGGGTTGAAAGATACGCACGATCAGATATGCGAAAAACGAGATTGCCGAGATATAAAAGCTCACAGGCCACGAGCTGACGGCGGCCAGGAAAATGCCAAGCCATGTATAAATGAGCGCAAGACCTATGGAGAGAGCGGCGGCAGAACCGGGGCGGCGGGTAATCCGGATGGCGGTTGCCGCTGGCCCGACAAGCAGGGTGAAGACAAGAAGTACGCCTACCACCTGCGCCGACATTGAGACGGCAACGGCCACAAGCACAAGAAAAAATATGCCAAGCGCGCGGACGGGCACTCCACGGGCCTGGGCGGTCTCAGGATCGATCGAGGCAAAAAGAAGAGGACGGAAAATGGAGGCAAGCACGGCAACAGCCGCAATGCCAAACCAGGCGGTTACGACAGCATCGGTCCTCGATATGCCGAGGATGGTCCCAAAAAGAATACTGTATGCCCGTTCGGCGTACCCGCTGTAAAGGGTGATGAAGAGCGCGCCAAGGCCCAGCATGAGCATCATTATGATGCCTATGTTCATGTCCTCTTCACGAAGGTTTTTCCCGGAAACGCCTATCCCTATTGCCGCCGCTATCGTGAAGAAGAAAAGCCCGAATGCAGGGTCGATGCCAAGCAAAAGGGCCCCGGCGGCCCCAGCAAATCCTATGTGCGAAAGCGCGTGACCGGCGAAGGCAAGCCCCCGGGTGGCCAGAAAATATCCGATAAACCCGGCCGCGACCGCTACGAAGGACCCGGCGAAAAACGCGTTTCGTATGAAAGGATATTGCAGTACGGACAGGTCCATCTTATTAGATCTATGCCGTCCCGCTGCCCATTCTAGATTTCAGCCCCCGCGACAAAGATCCTTCCGGCGGCCCTCACGACCTCGACTTTGGAGCCGTAGAGCGCCGAAAGGGTTTCGCCCGTGACGACCTCCTCAGGAGAGCCCATGACCGCATGCCTGTTAGCTATATAGAGCACACGGTCTATTGTATGAAACAGCGGATTTATGTCGTGCGAAATGAGCATGATGGTTACGCCCCGGTTGCGGCAGATGCCGGACAGAAGCGCGACGATCTCCTGGGTGTGGCTGATATCCAGGTTTGAGAGCGGTTCATCCAGCAGGAGGATCCTGGGGTCTGTTATAAGCGCCTGGGCGATGAACATCTGCTGCTGCTCGCCGCCGGACAGCCGTCCGACAGGCGCATCCGCGAGCCCGCAGGCATTCACTTCGTCCAGCACCTTGTCGATCTTTGCGTCTCGCTTGCGGCTTCCAAAACCGATGCCCCATTTATTCCCGTCAAGGCCGAACCCGACGATGTCGCGGGCGCGCAGGGCAAGATCGGTCTCAAGCCGTCTGTGCTGCGGCGTATAGCCGACATCTCTTGCTCCCCGCCGGGGAGACCCGCCAAGCACCCGGACCTTTCCGCTTTCCGGAGCGAGCAACCCCAGCAGCACCTTGAAAAGCGTTGTTTTCCCCGCGCCATTTGGGCCAAGCACCGCAATGAACTCTCCCTCTTTCACTTCGAAGCTGACGTCCTCCAGAATAGTGCGGCCGTCCTGCCGTACTGAAACGTTCTCGGCTGATATCGCGGGCTTATAATTAAGCATTACCGATTCCCCGCCTTTTCTTTCAATGATCCCGTTTTGGACGCGAGCCCTTTTTCAAGCGCGTTCAGTTCGGCCTTCATCCAGGACTGGTAACTTGAGCCGTCGGGCATCGTCTCGGTCACGGGGACAACCGGGATAGCGCGAGCCTGGGCGGCATTTAACAGGTTGGTTGTCACCGGGGTCACGGTCTGGCTGTTATAAATAAGCACTTTGATCTTCCTGTTATTGATCTGGTTTTCAGCGGCGGCCAGATCTGCTGCCGCCGGCTCGTTGCCTTCAGAAATGGCCCTTTGAAAATTTAACGGGGTGAGCACTTTCAGCCCCATCGGCCCGGTCTGATAAAGGCAGATGGTTTCAGTAAGGCCTACCGGCGTTCCCGCAAATCTTGATCTTATCCCGTTCATTTTTGTTTCGAGAGAGGTCAGCGAACGGTTGAACGCATCCAGATTTTTTTCAAACTGCGCGATGTGGGCCGGGTCTCTCTTTTTGAGTTCCCCGGTGATTGTTTTTGCCAGCGCCTTCATATTAACGATACCGTACCAGACATGCGGGTTTCCTGGCAGACGGCCCGGAGCGATATCTCCGGCGGTGATAACTGAGCGCCCTGAGTTTGGGGATGCCGACAGCAGCTTGTCCATCCAGGTGTCGTATTCAAGCCCGTTTTTGATGACGATATCAGCTTTCATGACCGCAACACCGTCCTGCACGGTCGATTCATATTCATGCGGGTCAATATTGGGGTTTGAGATGATGCTTCTGACTGTTACATCAGCGCCGCCAAGCTGCCTGGCTATGTCCCCGTAGAAATTTTCCGTCGCGACGATTTTAATGCCTTGGACTGGGCGCACCGCCCCGCCCGGAGCGGTATTTTCCGGCATTTCCCTGCCGCCCGGCCGGACAGTAAAATAGAAAACGGCCGCGGCCGCGAAAATCAAAATTAAAAAAATAATTATTGATTTTTTAGACATTTATTTTCCTTTGCAGGAAGGGCAGAGCCCCTCTATCAGCACCTTTTGTCTTTCCGCCACAAATCCGTCTGCGAGGTCCACCTTGTAACGTCCCTTGAAATCCTCCAGGCAGGCGGTCATCCCGCAGCCGCGGCAAGAGAAATGGGGATGGCAGCTATGTGCGCCGCACTTGCCGGGAAGCTCGTAGACCCTGTGTCTGCCGTCAACGTAGGCCATGTGTATAAGACCCGCCTGGGTGAACGCGTCAAGGATGCGGTAAACGCTGGCCCTGTCCAGGTCCAGACGGAGCATCTCCATGATCTCTTTCTGGGAAAGGGGCCTGTCCGCCTTGAAAAAAAGCGCAAGCACCTCCGCCCGGCCTTTTGTCACCTTAAACCCGTTTTCTTTAAGCAGTTCTGTGATTTTTTTTAATACGTCCATTTTCGTAATCTATCATAAATGCGACATTGTAGCAATAAAAGAAAGTGTGGCAACACGTTTTGATATCCCCCGAGACGGGATATAATTTCAATATGGATATGTTCGAAGAAGGGGCAGGCAGATTCAATGAGCGGCTGTATTTCGAGGCGCACGAGAGCTGGGAGAAAATATGGCTGACGGAAGGAGACGCGCGTAAAAAAGCCTTCATTCAGGGCATGATAAAGATAGCCGCGGCCTTCCATCACTTTCTGAGAGGAGAACTGGCAGGCACTTCAAAACTTCTGGCTGGCGGATTGGAACGTGCGGGTAAAAACAAAGAGGTTTGGGAAGCAAGCTTCCCTGAGTGGGACATTGAAAGATTCATGGAGAAGGTAAAGGCGTTTAATGAGATGCCGCCGGACAGAAGGACACTGGCCGATATTCCATGGATACTCCATAAACCGGCGCACAAAAATTCATTCCACCGGGACCAAAGACGCTGAGGCGGCTTAAAACATGATAGAATTTTAAATACAGAATTTCTCTGTCATACAAATAAAAAATATTAAAAGGAATGGTGCATAGATAAAAAATGCTTGCGGGCTACAGGATAACACAGCCGGAAGAGGCGGGGCGTTTCAGGGCGGACCTTGTTCAGATATCCGTTTATAAGGGAGCAGATGGGAATCTCGACCGCGTTGCTGACTGCGCCCGGGCCTGCAGGGAAATAAACCGCCCTTATGTAATACACCCGGTGAACTACTCGCTTCTGGACCAGGACCCTCAAACCTTTCTGGAACTGAAGGAGATGGCCGGATGGTCCGGACTTGGCTTCATATTCCACGATGAGACCGCTCCGGACGGAGGCAGAGTGACAGGAGAATTGGCCGAAAACCTCAGGAGAAATATCGACAGGCTGCAAATTCCGGTGTCATTCGAAGATGCCGTCAATGTCAAGGATGTCCTGTGGTTCTGGAAGAATTTTGCAACTTCCATCACTCTGGACGTGGGCCATCTTGAGTCCGCCGGGATAGACTCGGTTGAGTTCGTAAAAAAGCTCGACCCCGGGACCGTGGGCAGGATAGATTTCGTCCACATGCACAGGAAACACCTGTTCAGGGGGGGCCTGGCTGACCATTGGCCGCTTGTGCCCGGCTGCCGGGAACTTCAGGCACTCGAAGAGCTTGTCAGATCAAACCCCGATGTCCGGGCCATTCTGGAGCTTAATGAGGACGAGACGGAAGACAGCCTGAAACTCCTGTACGCGGTCAAAGATAAAGCCGCGGCATCTGCCCTGAGGAGCCGCTAGTCCGCCCCGCCATCTCATGAGTCCCGCCATGCAGGAGTTTGGGAAGATCGAGATTTAAAAAGGCCATGGTCTGTTATAATCGATAATCCGGTTTCCCTCGCGGGATCCAAAACGCAGATATACATCAGAGGCATATATGGGTAATATTTTTTCAGACAGGATATCGGACGTCCCAAGGTCATTTATCAGGGACATCCTGAAATTGACCGTAGATGAATCGATCATCTCTTTTGCCGGCGGGATGCCCAACCGGGACCTGTTCCCGGTCAAAGAGATAAGCGCCGCAACCGGCAGGCTCTTTGCGGAATGCGGCAAGGACATCTTGCAGTACAGCACATCAGAGGGATATCCCGGGCTCAGGCAATGGATAGCAGCAAGATATAAAACCACAAAAAATTTAGATGTTCATCCGGACAATATCCTGATAACATCCGGTTCGCAGCAGGGGCTGGATCTTCTCGGAAAGACCTTCCTTAACGAGGGAGATGAGGTCGTAATTGAAGAGCCTGGATATCTTGGGGCCATACAGGCCTTTTCTGTTTACAAGACCCGATTTCATCCGGTGCCGGTCGATACGGACGGGGTAGATACCGCAAGGTTGCAGCAGGCGCTATCAGACCACGTAATAAAATTATTTTATTCGGTCCCCAATTTTCAAAACCCTTCCGGGATAAGCTACTCTGAGGAAAACCGGCGGAGCGCCGCTGGTCTTATTGAAGGCAGGGACACTATCCTGATAGAGGACGACCCTTACGGAGAACTCAGGTTCCGGGGTTCAGGGCTTTCCTCTTTTTACCAGATGGTCCCCAATAATACGGTGATGCTTGGCTCGTTTTCAAAAATAGTCGCCCCGTCATTTCGCATCGGATGGCTCGTGGCACGAGACGAGATCATGGAGAAACTCGTTATCGCAAAACAGGCGTCCGATCTCCATACGAACTATCTGGGGCAGAGGATAATCCTGCAATATCTAAAGGATAACGATATAGACGAACACATTGAAAAGATCAGGACCGCGTACGGAAAGCAGAGGGACGCGATGATAGAGGCGATCGGGGAGTGTTTCCCTGAAGAGGTGCGATACACGCGGCCTGAAGGCGGGATGTTCCTTTGGATCACCTTGCCTGGGAATCTTCCGGCAATGGAAGTATTTAACAAGGCGGTCGGGCGCAAGGTGGCCTTTGTCCCCGGAGACCCTTTTTATGTAAACAAAAAAGACGTCAATACATTGCGGCTGAACTTCTCATGTGTTGACGGAGATACTATCCGGATTGGCATAAAGCGGCTTGGCGATGTATTAAAAGAAATGATTTAGGTCCCAAATTAAATTAAAAAACTCCGATCCCCCATTAAGGTCCTCGGGCATGACGTCTTAAGTCTTTTAAGCCTGCCCTCGAAGTCCTTAGTCGGGGGTCATTCCCGCATGTCGTAAGCGGGAATCCATTTTGACGTTGCGCTTCCGGGTGATTTCCCCTTTTCTTCTTGTCTGCCACAATTTCATCTTTCTTTCGCTTCGAAATCAATTTTGAGATAGGCTCTAATAAAATCCTACTTGCTTGATTTTTTCATCCAGAATGTCCCCAAATACGTTCCAATATCTTCAGCCTGCAATAATGTGAAGCGTGGATTCCGGTATAATAAATGGATAGAAAAGGAGAAGTTTTTTAATGGCAAAATACACGGCGCCCATCGACGAAGATACACGGCAGAGGATCCTGGCATTACCGAGACAGATACATTTTTCGGCCTTCATGCGAAAGGCGATCGCCGCCTTTGTTGAAGAGCTTGAGAAAGATCCTGAACTTGAGCCCGAAAATTTTATCATCACCTGCACTGCCCGGAAAGATGCATCAGATAAAAAAAGAAGATAACGGGGCATGGAAAAAAGAAAGATCCTGGTTACCTGCGCAAAGGGCATCCCGCCTTTCCTGAAACAAGAACTCCTTGGGCTCGGCTTTCCCGTTCTCTCCGAGACAGTCGCGGGCATAGAGACGGAAGGGACCATCGAGGATACCATGAGGCTTAATCTTAATCTCAGAACGGGGCACCGCGTACTTTTTCTCCTCATGGAATTTATAGCGGCAGATGCCGATGCCCTCTATCGCGCGGTTTCAGAAAAAATACCGTGGGAGGATTATATAGACGAGAATGGATATTTCTCCGTCGCATCAAGCGTGGATAACCCGACGATCAGGGACTCCCGCTATGCAAATGTAAAGTGCAAGGATGCGATTGCGGACAGGATAAGGAAAATGCGCGGGCAGCGTCCTGATTCAGGTTCCGCACAGGATGGGGCCGTGATAAACCTCTACTGGAAAGAAGACAGGTGTTCGCTTTATCTTGATACATCAGGCGAGCCCCTGTCGAGGCGCAATTACAGGAAGATCCCCTTGACAGCCCCCATGCAGGAGACACTTGCCGCTGCTGTTATCATGGCCACGGGATGGAAAGGCGAAGACAATTTTATCAATCCAATGTGCGGAAGCGGCACCCTCGCGATCGAGGCTGCATTGATTGCCCGGAACCGCGCGCCCGGCCTCTTGCGCGGCAATTACGGGTTCATGCATATTAAGGGATTTAATGGGCCTCTCTGGAAGGAACTCATCGCAGAGGCGAAAAAGAGATCAAGGGAGACCCCTGGGTGCAGAATT